>CAZANK010000006.1:0-19637 GCA_964486235.1 uncultured Prolixibacteraceae bacterium
AAAAAGGAAGGTTCGAATCCCAGCTGGGTCACACTAAAAGACATCAATTGACACTAAAAGCGTTTAAATCAAAGGTTTAGGCGCTTTTTTATTTTTGGCAAGGTGTCAAAATATGCACCAAATCGCAAAATAAACGAGACGATATCGAGCCCCGTTCCCTAAAACTTCAAACAGCGCCTTGGTGATCAGCTTTTTAAATACCCTATGGCAACTGCAGTCATGTGCATTGCGATAATCCTTACTTCAATTATTCCATACCTTTATTCTTGAAGCGCATTGTGGCGTGAAAAAGTATATGGAAGGGGGAAAAATTACGCGAATTCGCATGATGGGTTTTGGCCGACTGGAGATTCAGGATTTTTTTAGTAATTTGCCAAACGGACCGGGAACTTGCGGATGCGGCAGAAACCAGTCCGGCTGTGCCCATCAAAATAAATTGATAATCAACGCTAAAAAAACAAATTATGAAGACTTTTCAGATGATTTCCGCGATGATCCTGATCGCAGGATTTACGCTCCGGGGGAATGCCCAAAACCGGAATGCCGATGTCTATGAATATCCCGAAATTGTTGGTGAGTTCTACCGGCATTATCTCACTGTCCCGGATATCGAGGGGTACGAAACCCTGAAGTGCGATTTTCATGTCCATACCGTATTTTCTGACGGGAAAGTATGGCCCGACCAACGGGTTAACGAAGCGTGGAACGAAGGACTGGATGTGATCGCGATTACCGATCACATTGAATACCGCCCGCATAAAGATATTGTAAAAAGCGATTTCAACAAATCGTTTGAGATTGCCAAAAAACGGGGCGACCAAATTGGCATGATCGTGATCAAGGGATCAGAAATCACCCGCAGCAAGCCGCTTGGCCACCTTAATGCCCTGTTTCTGCAGGATGCCAACAAACTGGATGTTCCCAATGAACTGGATGCGATCGACGAAGCCGTGAAACAGGGCGCCTACATTCTCTGGAATCATCCGGGGTGGCCCAATGATACCAGTACGCTTTATCCCGTTCACAAGGAGCTGATCGCGAAAAATAAGCTGCACGGCGTAGAGGTTTTTAACGGGTGGGAGTCTTATCCGAAGGTGATGGACTGGTGTAACGAGTACAGGCTGGCTCCATTTGCCAACACCGATATCCATTCCACCAGCGCGAATATGTACCGTGAAAAGTTTCAACGTCCAATGACGCTTGTTTTTGCCAAAGAACGTTCTGAAGAAGGTGTAAAGGAAGCGCTGTTTGCCGGACGAACCGTAGCATGTTTCCATCATCACCTGATGGGGAAAGAAACGTTTTTAAAGGAAATCATCCAGAGATCACTCGCGGTAAGAGTCATCGATAAAGAAAAAAACCTGATTGAAGTCCACAATCAATCCGATATTTCCCATCAGATCAGGTATGGAAAATATCCGTACCCCATCGCGCTTCATCCCAACCAGGTTTTTCGGCTTAACCTTCCTTCGGGAACGGATGTCACGTTCACCAACTGCTTCACCGGCCAGGATAAATGCCTGGTTACGGACATCTGGTAGTGGAAGGGCGTACCTCGAAATATGGCTTTTCTGAAAAGGGGTTTGAGAAGTTTTTCAGGCAATATTATAAACTGGCTCTCCTGGTCTCAATCCGGATCACAAATGATCTGGTTGCTTCGGAAGACCTTGTGCAGGACGTTTTTTTTGACTTGTGGGAAAATCAGAAGGTGAACCCACTTGCCCCCAACCTTAAATCTTATCTTCTGAAATCAGTCAAAAACAGAAGTCTGAATTACAACCGCGATAAGAGAGTTCAGTTGGAGTATAACGTCGATTCGTACCAGGATCCGGACGGAGCGTATGATTTTGAAAGAGATGAGAAAATTTCCAGGGTACTTCGGGAGGTAGACAACCTTCCCCCGAAGTGCCGGGAAATTTTTAGAATGGTTGTATTTAATCGTTTGAAATACAATGAGGTGGCGGTAAAATTGAATATCACGAACAATACCGTCAAAACCCAATTGGCGATCGCCTATAAACAGTTAAAGAAATTCTGCCTGATTTTTTTCTGATTTTTTTTCACCCGTTTTCAGATTTTTGTGTAGTACTTGGAAAAGCAATTAGAATGCGTTCGCTATTTGCAGAGTATTACAAAAAATGAGAAAGCTTGGAAAATTACGCAGACCATAACAATTTGGAACAACAGGAAAAGGAGATCAATGACCTGTTTGCCGGTGATCGTCCGGTTATTGAAAAAGTTGCAGGGGTAAGTGTTGACAGGGCCTGGAAGAAGATCCTTTACAGAAAACGGGGGAATCTGTTCCGTATGACCATTCAAAAGACGCTGAAATATGCTGCGGTGATCCTGTTATTTTCACTGACAGGATATTATTTTGCTATCTATCAGATCAACAGGGAAAATCGCCATGCTTATACCGTCTTTCACATTCCGGGCGCCGAAATGGGAAGCGTCGTTTTGCCCGATGGGACAAAGGTGAAACTGAACTCTTCGAGCGAATTAAAATACCCGCTGCAGTTCCTGAATTCGAGAGAAGTTTTTCTGACCGGTGAGGCTTTTTTTGAGGTAGAATCCGATCCGGATCATCCTTTCCTCGTTCACGTCGATGAGTTTACCATTAAGGTGACAGGCACCCGTTTTAATATTCAATCCTATCCGGACGCGAATCCGGAAACCACGCTGGAGGAAGGGAAGATCGCGGTGATTAACCGGGAAGGGAATACGCTGGTTGAATTGAAACCCAATGAAAATCTGGTGTATGACCGGAATCAAAAGCGTATTTTCGTGACAGCGGTTGATGCCCGTCAGAAGACGGACTGGAGGACCGGGAAAATTTTCCTTAAGAACCAGACGATCGAAGAAATGGCAAAGATCATTGAACGGTGGTACAAGGTGAAGGTCGTTTTTGATGATGAATCCATTAAGCAAGTCCGGCTTACCGGGACGATCCTGAAAGACAAACCCATCGAACAGTTGCTGAATGTTCTGGTAAAGTCCGAGTCCATCGATTTCAGTTCCGTGACGGGATCAGACGGAAGCGAGATCATCCATGTAAAGTATGAAAAATAAAAAATAAAAAAGAAGCGGTGAAAGATTAGGGACCTGTCACCGCTTCGGCTAAAACTAATACTATTAATTTTTAACAGTTCAAATTTATGAAAAAAAAATGGTTGAATGACGACCTGAATAGGTTGTTGGCTAAACTTTCTAAAATGATGAGGTTAACGACAGCATTTATTTTTCTTGCGGTGTTAACAGTGCACGCAAAATCGTATTCTCAGCAAACCCGGTTGAGTTTCTCTTTCCAGAAAACTTCAATTGCCGATGTCCTTTCTTTTATTGAAGAAGAAAGCGAGTTTTATTTCTTTTATAAGGAGAACGAATTACACGCGGATCGGTTAATTGACATCGATGTCGCCAAAGAGGATATCCATCAAATCCTGGATAAGATACTTACCGGAACAAACCTCGGGTATTCCATCATTGACCGTTACGTGGTGATTGCCCCAAAGCCCGGAGAAAACATAAGGGCAACAGGCCAGCAACAACCCCGTTCTGTTGCCGGGAAGGTCACCGATTCTTCAGGCGCTCCCCTTCCGGGCGTTTCAGTGATTATTCAGGGAACGACCCAGGGCGCCGTTTCGGACATGAACGGGAATTATTCGCTGACGAATGTCCCCGGCGATGCCATCCTGCTGTTTTCGTTCGTGGGGATGAGAAGCCAGGAAATCCCCGTAGCCGGGAAGGCCAGCATCGATGTGACCCTTGAAGAGGAAGCGATCGGCATTGATGAAGTCGTGGCCATTGGATATGGGACCATTAAGAAAAGTGATTTAACAGGTTCGGTCTCAAAGGTTAAAAGCGGGGAAATCAATGCATTCCCTTCTTCAAACCTCTTACAGGCGTTATCAGGGAGGTCTTCCGGCGTTCAGGTTATTCAAAATACCGGCGCTCCGGGAGCATCGACAAGTATCCGGATCAGGGGGGCAAACTCGATCCAGGGAACGAATGAGCCTTTGTATGTGGTTGACGGATTCCCGATTAACAATCCAACGGCTTTGAACAATTCAGATATAGAGAGTATCGAGATTCTTAAGGATGCCTCTTCTACTGCAATTTACGGTTCGCGCGGGGCAAACGGGGTCGTTCTGATCACTACGAAAAGAGGGAAAGAAGGGACCAATTTCGTGGATTTTGAATCCAGTTACAGTTCGCAATCACTGATCAGAAAGCTGGATCTGATGAATGCCACTGAATATGCGACTTTGTACAACACCAAAGCGGTCAATGACGGGGTAGCCCCCTATTTCACAGAGAGTGAAATCAAGGCTTTCGGAGATGGTTTTGACTGGCAGGATTTGATATACGGAACGGCTCCAATCTTGACAACCTCACTGAATGTGAACGGAGGTACTCAAAAAACAAAATTTTCGATATCAGGCAGTGTGCATAATCAGGATGGGATCATCAAGGGTAGTAATTACAACCGGTATTCTATCAGGACCAATCTCGATCATCAGTTCAACAAAAAATTCAGCGCGGTATTGTCGGGTACCTTGAGCCGGCTCGATACCGACAGGAAGGACAGTGGACAGGGATCACGGGGAAACACGCTGATTGCCGCGCAGTTTGCGCCGCCTTCACTTTCACCCTATAACGAGGATGGCACTTACAGTATCCTGTCCGTTGTTTATCCGTTTGTTGCGCCCGATCTGATCAATCCGCTTAATTTTATTCATGAACAGTCATCAACGATCAGGGCTAACGTGGCGCTGGTCAATGCCGCGTTGGTTTTTACTCCCGTTGAAGACCTGACGATCCGGATTTCGGGAGGGGTTGAGAACCGGGATGACCGTACCGATTCGTACACGACCCGGAATTTTATTAATTCCGACGGAAGCGCTTCGGTAAGTACGAGTCAGTATACAAGTTTGCTGAATGAAAATACGATCAGTTATCGTCATTCGTTTAACGATGACCATCAGATTTCGGCGTTGGCGGGTGTCACTTATCAGGATTTTATCACCACGAACTTGTCAGGAAGCGGGGCCGGTTTTCTTTCAGATGTTTTTGAGACCTATGACCTCAGCGCTTCCGTTACCCCGGGAATCCCCGGGTCAGGTTACTCCAAGTCGGTCTTGTTGTCCTATCTTGGAAGGATCAATTACAGTTTTAAAGATAAATACCTGGCAACAGCAAGTTATCGTGCCGACGGTTCATCCAAATTCAGCAAAGGGAGTAAATGGGGTTACTTCCCTTCTGCTGCCCTGGCCTGGAGGATCTCAGAAGAAGATTTCCTGAAAGATGATCGTGTCATTTCCAATCTGAAGCTCCGGGCAAGCTGGGGAGCAACCGGGAGTCAGGCCATTGGTCCATACGTGACCTTAAACCAGCTTTCTTCCGGTAAAACCGTGTTTAATGACGCGCTTTATAATTCATTTGCACCGGGAACAAATCTGCCGGGAAACCTGAAATGGGAAACGACAAAGCAAACAGACTTTGGACTTGACATGGGTATTTTTGAGAACCGTGTTCTTATAACGGCTGACTACTACATAAAAAATACGGAAGATTTGCTGAACACGGTTGTTTTGCCGTCGTCGTTAGGTTTCACGAGAACAATTCAGAATGTGGGAAAAGTTCAAAACAAAGGTTTTGAACTCGGACTGGATGCCCAATTGGCCCGGAAAAAGGACTTTAAATGGAACATGAGTGCCAATATCTCTTTTAACCGGAATAAGGTTATCAAGCTTTACAACGGGGAAGATATTCTGACAGGTTCGGTGAATGCGGTTGCCTTGCAGGACAATACCAGAATCCTGCGCGAAGGGAGGCCTATCGGACAGTTCTGGGGATACCTTGAGGATGGGTATGACGACAAGGGTAAAATAAAATATGTCGATTTGGAGCCGGATGGAAAGTTAACGTCAGATGATAAAACTTATCTTGGAGACTATAATCCGGATTTCATTTACGGTGTAAGTTCCAATATGACGTATAAAAATTTTGAACTGAATATTTTTCTTCAGGGATCGTATGGAAATGATATTTTTAATCTGAGCGCTGTGGCTTACGCCTATGATTTTGTTTCGGGCATGAATATGATCCGGGATGTGTTGTACGATTCCTGGACACCGACCAACACCGACGCGAAATACCCGCTTGTCAGCCGAAATACGACTGTGAATATTTCCGACCGGTTCATCGAAGATGGTTCGTATCTTCGATTAAAGAACATTCAGTTGGCTTATTCCGTACCTGTTCAGAAATTGAGTTTGTTGCGGTCGTTACAAGTCTACGTGAGCGGTCAGAATTTGTTGACCTTTACCGGTTATTCAGGATGGGACCCGGAAGTAAATTCGTCGGGGTTGGGGGTCGATAATAAGACATACCCCATGTCAAAGTCATTGACATTTGGTTTTCGCGCCAGGTTTTAACGGCGATAAAGAGTTACTAATTTCAAAAATGTGCTAAAATGGAAACGATGAATAAAAACGGATATCTTAACGAAATCAGGTTGATGATTTTGCCGGCGATTGTTGTCTTTGTGTCGATGCTTTGCGCTTCATGTGAAGATTTACTGGAAGAGAACCCGAAGACGCTTGCCGTTGAGAAGTTCTATAACACGGCCGAAGAGGTTGAAACGGCTGTTCATGCAGTCTACGGTACGCTTAGGTCAAATACGATGGTTGAACAGGTAGTGATTCTCGACGCACACACCGATTGGGGGTATGGACGCGGAAGCCGGGCCGATTACAACAACCTTCAGGGGTTCAATGCGGCTAACATCAATAATGCGGGAAGCCGGTGGAATATGTTTTACCTGGCGATCCGAAATGCGAATCTCGTCATTCAAAATGCTCCCGGCGGATCATCCATCAGTCAGCCGGACATCGATAAGAATGTGGGTGAGGCCAAATTCCTTCGCGCTTTTTCCTACTTTCAGTTGGTGAGGAACTGGGGCGCTATTCCCCTTCGTACGGAGGAAAACATGACGCAGAAAGATTTGGCAAAAAGTCCGGTTGCTGCGGTCTATGACCTGATTGTTTCCGATCTGACTTTTGCGGAGAATAATTTGCCCGAGACCCAGGCCCTGGTCGGCAAGGCTACAAAATATGCGGCCAAAACCATGCTTGCTGATGTTTATCTTACGCTTGGCAACTATGCGGAGGCCAGGGATAAGGCGAATGAAGTCATCCAGTCGGGAAAATATTCACTGGTGACTGTATCCGGCAAGGCGGATTTTCAACAAAAACTGTTTGGGCCTGAAATCATCACGACACCGGAAGAAATCTTCTATTTTAAATACAGCCGGCAGGCGGGGGAGGGGAACTGGATTCTCTGGGTATTAAGCCACCCAAGTACCGGTAACTTCAATTTCGGGGGTGCGTATGCGCATTACAGCGATGCCTCGAATTCCTTTTATCTTTCCTGGAGTGATGATGATATCCGGAAAAGCCTGTGGGATAAGATTAACTTCGGATTGGGTCCCAATACGCTTGTGTCCAGCAAATACATCGACAAAAATGCGGTGGAACAAGGCCGGGGAGCGGGTAATGATTTGCCGGTTTACCGGTATGCTGATGCTTTGCTAATTTATGCAGAAGCGTCATGTATGGCTTCAAACGGGCCGACAGCCGAAGGGATGGAAGCGCTGAACAAGGTGCGCCGGAGGGCTTGGGGATTCGACCCGAATACCCCTTCTCCGGCAGATTTTGAAGTAACAGATTATACCAAAGCTTCTTTTCAGGAACTGGTCTTACGGGAAAGGGCTTATGAGTTTATTTTTGAAGGCAAACGGTGGTACGACCTCAAGCGGACCGGTAAGGCTGCGGAAGTAATTCAGCCTGCAAAAGGAATTACCATTGCAGAAAAGGCTTATTTGTGGCCAATCCCGGTTTCTGAATTGGATTATAACAAGGCGTTGGACCCGGCAGCGGATCAAAATCCAGGCTATTGATAACTCGTTTGGATTGTCCCGGTCTGAGTTTCCAGACCGGGACTCAAAAGCACTATTGGAACGATTTCAAACTCACATCTCCATGAAACTTATTTCATTATTGTTCCTGTTCTATCTGATAAACCCCGGGGTTGTCATCTCGCAACAAAATGAACCGGAGGTTACAAATCTGAAACCGGTAAGTGGCAAAAGTTATGGGCTAAATAAGTTGATTCCGGGAGAATATCAGTATATGGACAGGTCATATCTATTCAATTATATTCCTGAAGAGCTAATTGGAACTGTACATATCAAGACATGCGGAAATGATAAATTAATCAGCGAAAACGATACGTGTGTTTCTTTTGATGTTGATTGCGACGTGGAAGTATATGTGTTGTTCGGCGACAAATGGCCTGAAATTCCCCGGTGGCTTAATCAGTTTGAACGAGTGCGGTTAAATGTAACCCGGCAGGATTCACGATCAGATAATCTGAAAGGATATTTCAGCCTGTACCGGAAAGTTTTCCCGAAAGGAACCATTACGCTTTACGGATGTTCTCCTGTGGAAATGCTCCGGGAAGAATGGTTTGTAAAATCGATGGGAGCAAATTACTGCATGTATACCATTGCTGTCAAAAAAAGATGAACTATACTGAAACCAGCTAAAAGAATCGATTATGACAAAAATAGCAAGACGTGCCATGCTGAAGACGATCGGGGGAATTTCCCTGGGAAGTTTAATCCCCGTGATGGGGAAAGCATCAGCATTTGATAAAAAATCAGCAGAAAGAATAAAGACAATAGGTACCGATGTTTTAGTCGTAGGGGGAGGCACTGCCGGAGTAATTGCAGCGATACAGGCTGCCCGTGCAGGTTGCTCGGTCATTCTTGTTGAAAACGGAAGTCAACTGGGAGGAACGACAACGACCGGTGGCGTTTCCTTTCCGGGCCTGTTTCATGCCTGGGGTAAACAGGTGATTCGTGGGATTGGCTGGGAACTGGTAACTGAGACGGTTGAAATGAGTGACGGGACGTTGCCTGATTTCTCAATTCCGACGGGGAGACAGCACTGGAAGCACCAGGTTCGTGTGAATCCTTTTATCTATGCTTTATTGGCCGAAGAGAAATGCCTGCAAGCCGGTGTTCATATCCGGTATTATGAAGCGCCGGTCAGCGTTGCATTAACAAGAGATCGTTGGGAGATGGAAACCGTTGGAAAAGGGACGCGCACAAAAATTACCTGTAGGCAATTGATTGACTGTTCCGGTAATGCTTCGGTCACATCTCTCGCGGGGTTTCGTGTTTTGAGGGAAACAGAAACGCAGCCCGGGACGTTGATGTTCCGGATAGAAGGATACGATCCGGATAAACTTGATTTAAGGCTGATCCAGGAAAAATATGAGGAAGCGGTCATGAAAGGTGAACTGGAAAGGGAGGAATTCCGCGACATCCACGCGTTGCTGAGAAGTCACGGCGATAACGTCCAGCACATTGCAGGGGCTGATTCGACCACCGCGGAGACCCATACCGTGACCAACATCAAAGGACGGTCATCGTTAATGCGCCATTTGCGATTTTTGCGAAATCTTCCCGGGTGTGAAAAAACAAAACTGGTCAGTATGCAACCCGAAACCGGCGTCCGGGAAACGTACCGGGTCGAGGGTGTTTATCAGATCACGCATGAAGACTATGTCAATGGAAAGATCTTTGAGGATTCAGTTTGCTATTCTTTTTATCCGATAGACCTTCATGACAAGAAGGGCGTCGTACCCAGGCATTTGCCGGAGGGAGTTGTGGCAACCATTCCACTGAGGGCTCTGGTTCCGAAAGACAGCCGGAATCTTTTGGTAGCCGGACGCTGTTTAAGCAGTGACCGGCTGGCCAATTCTGCGCTTCGTATCCAGGCTTCCTGCATGGCCATGGGCCAGGCTGCAGGCGCTGCGGCGGCTATTGCCTGCAAGTTCAAAACTACGCCGATGGAAGCACCGATCGACCAGATCAAACACTTAATTGAAGAAAACGGGGGTATTATCCCTTCCTGATGGTTGGCAACGAAGGCGTCCCTTGTCATGGACCGGTGATTATCCTCTTTGTTTACGGTATTTTTCGGGGGTGTAAGAGGTGTGTTTTTTAAAAATGCGGGAGAAGTAGGAGGCGGTTTTAAATCCCGTCTGTTCGATGATCCCTTTTTGCTCCAGTTCGGTCGTGAGCAGCAAAAACTGGGCTCTTTCGATGCGTTTCCGGATGACGTAATCGCACGGGGCCATGCCGGTGATCGATTTAAAGACCCTTGAAAAATGATCTTTTGAAAAACAGGCCATGTCCGCCAGTTCGTTCACACGGATGTCGTGCCCCAGGTTGTTTTGGATATAAAGCAGGATCGGCTGGATATGATATTTCAGCAACGTGGAAATGGTATGGCTTTGACCTGCCTCCAGGAAACGGGAGAAAAGCTGCTTTAAAATGCCAATGGTCTCCAGGTGATGAGCGGGGGTCTGATAAATGACTTTTTTGGTCAGCCAGAATTTGGTTTGGTAAACACTTGGATGGTGATGAGGTAACTGCAGTCCCGGGTTGATCTGAGCGAGGCGCTGAAACAACTGATGATCAAGACCGGCAGCCTTGGTTTTGTTCATGACCGAATAAAGGCTGTACGGACTGAGCCCATTGGGGTGCGCGATGCTGACGTGAACATAGTAATGCGACAATCCGGCCCCGAAATGATAGGTACATGATGTAAAACCAGGGATCAGATAAAGGTTCCCTCCCTCGAGCAGGATCTGACGGTCACCGATAGTCAGTGAACCGCTGCCTTTTTCGATAAAATACATCCTGGTAAAGGGACTGATAATGTCGATGTATTCGCGGTCTTCGTCAAAGCTTAATAATGCAACATTCCGCAGTTGAAAGGTAAGCGATTCGCCGATTTGCTCAGGATACATACGCTTTAAGAATAAGTTATTTAGTTTTCGACGTTCCAAAGTTAAGAAAATACCGGTTATTGCATAATCTCGTAAATGTGCAATTATTCGCCTGAAATGTTCAAGTTTTGGTCGCGGCTATTGTTTAAGTTTGTATACGCATTCCGGTTTTTGACCGGAGTGGTGCGACCGGACGAATAACGAACTAAAAAAACCAAAAACAAATGAGTGCAAGTATCCTGCCCGGAATTTTACTGATCGCCCTCGGCGCATTTTCTTCCGGGAGTTTTGCGGTACCCTTTGGAAAAATTAAAGGCTGGAAATGGGAAACATACTGGATGGTTTTCAGCCTTGGGGCTTATATCCTCTTCCCGTTAGCCGCCTGTTTCATTTTTACTCCCGATTTTATTCAAATTATCCGGTCAACACCCTCATCCGTTAATCTTGCGGTTTTTTTACTGGGCGCCGTTTACGGTGTGGGCAATCTTTCGTTTGGGTTGGCTTTGCGCTATCTGGGTTTATCGCTTGGGTATGCTATTTCGCTTGGATTGATGCTGGCCATCGGGACCCTGATCCCTCCGGCGATTGACGGACGGCTTCAGGTGATGATGCAGGGCCGGGGAGGAACGCTCTTGGTGTGGGGTATTGTTGTCGCCTGCGCCGGCATTGCCCTTTCGGCCTGGTCGGGTATCCTGAAGGACAAATCGTTGCCGGAAGCAAAAAAACAGGAAAACATCAGCGAATTCAACCTGACCAGGGGCGTGATGGCCGCTTTACTGGTCGGCGTTACCGGTTCGGCCATGTCGCTCGGGTTTGAGCAAGGTCTGCCCATTTCGGAAGTCGCTGAACAAAGGGGGGTGGACCCCTTGTTTACGATGATGCCGGTGCTGGTGGTCCTGTTTTCCGGGACATTCCTGACCACCATCGTGTGGTGCGGTTACCTGGGGTATAAAAATGGTTCGCTGAACGATTATATCACCGCCCGGTCAGGTAAAATACGGTGGTCAAATTACCTGTTTGGCCTGCTTGCCGGACTGTTGTGGTTCAGCCAGTTCATCGTTTACGGGATGGGCAAAAGCAAGATGGGCCCTTATACGTTTACGTCATGGGGCATCCTCATGGCCCTCACCATTGTTTTTGCCACCGTCTGGGGACTGGTCCGGAGAGAGTGGAAAGGGGTACCGGTCAGCGTGTATGTGGTGATGACCTTATCCCTGATCATTATCATCGTGGCGTCGTTTATGATCGGGATCAGCGGTGCGGCGTAGAAGGTTACAGGTTGCAGGTTACAGGTTACAGGTTGCAGGTTGCAGGTTACAGGTTACAGGTTGCAGGTTACAGGTTACAGGTTGCAGGTTGCAGTTGAGAGTTGTTGACTTATTATCAGAACAATTTAAGGATCAGAAATGAATTCAAGGGAGCGGATTTTAGCGGCGATCGGTCACAGGGAACCCGACAGGGTTCCGGTCGATCTGGGTGCCACGCCCAGCTCGGGAATTTCGGCCATTGCCTATGGTAATTTGATAAAGCATATCGGCCGGGAAGATTTGCCGGTCCAGATTTACGATGTCGTCCAGCAACTGGCGCAACCGGATATCACTATCCTGGACCAGTTTGGGGTTGACGTGCTGGATATTGGCCGTACTTTCAATGACAGGCCATCCGACTGGAGTCCGGTTACCCTGTCAAACGGGGCTGCCGCTTTTTATCCGGCATGGTTTCATCCGGTGCAGATGAAGGATGGCTCTTTTCAGACTTTTGATGATGACGGGAAACGCGTCCTCTCCCGGATGCCGGTGGGTGCGACTTTCTTCGATCAGACCTATTTCCCTTACGTGGACGGTTACCCTGATTCCTATGAAGATCTTGATGCTGAAATGGGCCGGATCATGTGGGCCCGTGATGTGCACAGTCCGTGGGATCATGCCGGTGAACCTGATTTTTGGCAAAAACTGCGCGAAAACACCTTGAAGCTGAGGCAAAGCACGGATAAGGCGCTTTTGGTGGTTTGCGGCTGCAACTTGTTTGAATGGGGAACTTTCCTTCGCAGGATGGACAATTTTCTGATGGATCTGCTATGCGATCACGACCATGTTGAGGAACTGCTCGACCAGTTGCTGATCAGGCATCTGGTTACGCTTGAAAAGGTTTGTGATGCGGTTGGCGACGTGGTTGATATCATCCGGTTTGGCGATGATCTGGGCATGAGTTCCGGTCCGTTTATGGATGCAGACACTTACAGAAAGCTGTTTAAACCACGGCATAAGATTTTGTGCGACTATGTGAAAACCCATAGCGGGATGCATACCTTTCTTCATTCGTGCGGGTCCATTTCCCTGCTGATGCCCGATTTGATCGAGGCCGGCATTGAAATTTTCAATCCGGTGCAGACCAACGCCTGGAAGATGGATCCCGGTTTCCTGAAAAAAGAGTTTGGCCAGGACTGCACGTTCTGGGGCGGTGGAATAGAAACAGCCGGGACCCTGAATGCAGGCACACCGCAACAGGTGCGCGACCAGGTGTTCGAACGGCTGGAAATCTTCTCAAGGGGAGGTGGTTATGTGTTTAACACGGTACACAATATTTTGCCCGATGTGCCTCCGGAGAATATTGTCGCCATGTATGGGGCGGTAAAGGATTTTTTGACAAGGTGACAAGGTGACAAGGAAAGAAGTCTGAACCCTGTAACCCTGTAACCCTGTAACCCTGCAACCAAGTATATTACATCTAAACATACAGAAAATGAAACATCATCTTGCATTACTTCTTTGGATTTTTTTGGTAGCAGCCGTTACCGAAAATTTGTCCGCCCGGGCAGGTGGCCCCGAAAGCAACGTGCCGGGAAACGAAAAGAAAATTGAAGAGTGGAAAGACGCCCGCTTCGGGATGTTTATCCACTGGGGACCGGTAAGCTTAAAAGGTACAGAGATTGGCTGGTCAAGGGGGCGCGAAGTTCCGGTTGAAGAGTATGACCAACTGTATAAACAGTTTAACCCGGTCAATTTTGATGCCGGTGAATGGGTCAGCGTGGCCAAAGCTGCCGGCATGAAGTACATGATCCTGACCACGAAGCACCATGATGGGTTTTGCCTGTGGAATACCCGGCAAACGGAATACCATATCATGAATTCTCCCTTTGGCCGCGATGTGGTGAAAGAATTGTCCGAGGCCTGCAGGAAACAGGGCATGGCTTTTGGAACCTATTATTCTACCTGTGACTGGCATCATCCTGATTTCCCGTTAACCAGTCCGGGAGGAAAGGTGGAGCGTGGGAAAAGTGATCTGGACGCGTATACGACCTATCTGAAAAAACAGGTGGCAGAACTCCTGGTCAATTACGGTCCGCTGTTTGTCCTTTGGTTCGATGTTCCCCAGCGTTTTGATGCCGCGAGAGGGCAGGGCGTGATCGACTTTGTAAGGACCATACAACCGGATATCATTGTGAACAACCGGACCGGTGCCAAGGGTGATTTTGACACCCCGGAACAGCGGATCGGCGGATTTCAGCATACCCGTCCGTGGGAAACCTGCATGACGATTGGCCGTCAGTGGGCATGGAAGCCTGACGAGGAGGTGAAATCGTTGGAGCAGTGTCTTCACACGTTAGTCCGGACGGCGGGCGGCGATGGGAATCTTCTTTTCAACGTAGGGCCGGCACCCGACGGACGTATCGAACCACTCCAGGTTGAGCGGCTCAAAGAGATGGGGCAATGGCTTCAAAAATACGGTCATACGATTTACGGTACCAGGGGAGGCCCGTTCAAGCCGACCGACTGGGGTGTGAGCACCCGGAAAGGGCATACGGTTTTCCTGCATATCCTGAAATGGCATGGAAGTTCACCGAAAATTGTCATCCCTGATCCAGGGGTGGAGGTTAAAAGCTGCCGCCTGGTAACCGGCGGGGATTTGAAAATGGCCAAACAGGATGGGGGCGTGGTGATCGAGTTTGCAAAAGAGGTTTTACAGCCGGTGAATACGATTGTTGAGATTGAACTGGACGGAGATGCGATGGGTATTCCGCCCATGGAGATCGGTTCTGAATCGCTCTCCTATAACAGGAAAGTCACTGCTTCAAGCGAACCGAACCCCCGCTGGAGCGGGATCACTTCAATCAATAACGGCGATTGGGTCGGACATGCCTGGTCGCCGGCCGGGGACGATAAGGAGCCCTGGGCCGAGATCGATCTCGGAAAACCTGAGAAAATATCCAAAGCGGTTATTTATGAAAGCGGCCGGTCTGTGAAATCCTTTGAAATTCAGGTTTTATCAGGAAGGACATGGAAAACAGTCCGGAAGGGTACTACGATCGGGACGAAAGCGGAAGTCAATCTGCCGAAAACGACTGCTCAAAAAATAAGGCTTCTATTGAAAGAGTATACGGAGATTCCTGCTATTTATGAATTCATTTTGCTGTGAAAACGAAATTTTATCCGTAATATTGATCAAATAAACTGACCAATAGAAACAGAAATGAAACGGTTCGGACAAATTATCGGGGTCGACCCGAAGAATTTTGAACGGTACAAGGCTTATCATGCTGCAGTATGGCCCGAGGTTTTGCAGATGATCAAGGCTTGTCACATCAGCAACTATTCCATCTTTCACAAGGATGGTTTGCTTTTTGCCTACATGGAATATACCGGGGATGATTTTGATGCCGACATGGCTAAAATGGCAGCCGATCCGAAGACGCAGGAATGGTGGGACGTCATGATGCCCATGCAGCGGCCTGTTGCCGGCCGCATGGAAGGGGAATGGTGGGCCAACATGGAAGAGGTTTTCCATCTGGATTAACCACCCGGGGATTCCCGGATCATCCGTTTGGTTTTGAGGACGACGGTCCGGGGTTACCCATTTTTTTCAATCCTTTCAACGAATAATTCGGCGGCTTATCCCTGTTATCAACACCAGGCGATCGCCCTTTTTCTTGTTTCCTGTATCTTGCAAATCATGACATCGTTGAAAATACACCCCGGATTGATTATCTTCGCTGTATGAAAGAGAAAAAGAAACCGGTATTCGCGAAACGTATTTTTTGGGACGTCAACTTTGAGCAGCTTGACTATGACGCCAAAGCTAACTTCGTGATCGAACGGGTTTTCGAACGGGGTGATGTGGAGGATATTCGCCAGTGCCGGAGGTATTATGGCGATAAAAAGGTGACCGAGGCCTTGTTGAAAGCCAAATATTTACCGCTGCATACCATTTATTTTGCCAGTGCTGTAATTGACGAACCTGTAGAAAAATTCAGATGTTATATATTGAGACAGTTAAACCCGGAACTTTTTCCTTATTAAAAGAACTGATGGTGACACCATCACTTCAACACTTTTCGTTGGTTGGTGGAACATCTCTTTCCCTTCGTTTCGGACACCGCAGCTCAATTGACCTTGATTTGTTCTTTCACGAGAAATTTGACCGGTCTCAAATCGTGGGGAACATGGAAGAGGTGTTCAAACAGCGATTTGTTTACAAACAACAGCATACCCAGTTTGGGATTTTTTGTTTTATTGATGATGTCAAGGTAGATATTGTTTACTTTCCTCATTTGCCAATTTCTTCGATCGTTGAGGAAGAAGGTATCCGGCTTTACGATATCCCTGATATCGCCGCCATGAAAATACAGGCTATCCTTGGGCGGGGAAAGAAAAAGGATTTCTGGGATTTATATGAATTGCTTCAGCATTACTCCCTCCAACAATTGATGGACTGGCACAAACAGAAATATCCCAGCCAAATGCTCGCTATCAGCATTCCGAATGCAATCACCTATTTCGTTGATGCTGAAGAAAGTGAAACCCCGGTGAGTTTTAAAAAACAAACCTGGGAAGGCGTTAAAAAGGGAATTCAACGCGCAGTCCGCGATTATCTCCGGTAAATCATCATCGTAGACGACAATTGAACCGCGGCGATCACATTCTCATATCTTTCTTCACTTGAATATATTGAAGAGCATGAAAGGTTTCGCTTTTTTTTCAATTAGGGAATAAAAGCTGGAAAAATGGACGATTACCAAAAGTATATCGAAGACGGGAAATTTTTGAAATGGATTTTTGATCCGGACCCCGAGACGGAGAAGCCATCATCGGGGTAAGCGGGAATCGACAGCCGGTAAGACATCAGGTACCCATCATTTGGCAGGATCGATTGTATCGACTGGTCTCCCGGCAGGATATAAAAGCCGTATTTCACAGATTTTCAGCAGGAAACGGAAGTTGACATTAGAGATGATTCGTCGATTGCATGAAAAGCTGAAAATCCTGTTAGAGGCATTGATTGCAGATTATTGAATTTTCGGGAGACACCGAAAAGTGTCCGAAACTCTTGTCAGGCAGGATGCTTATCCCGGTAGCCGGTATCATCATTTTCGTCTGTTTCAGGAGTCCGCTTCGGTGGTAAGGTAGGAGAATGTACCTAAAGGCCGGTGACAAGGATCGGTTCCGTTCGCGTTTATGTCACCGATATTTGCTTTTTGCACGAAAAAAGAGCCGGCGAGTTCGTTGTTTAATCTAAGACAAAAGTTAATTTTGAAAAACAAATCCAAAGAGCTTTAACATGACCATCGCTGAAATACTTCGTGACTCGGATTACAAAATCACCCAGTTCGATCTCGTACACATACAGGAATTTGAGAAACGAATCGTTGTCCGACCCGATAAAAAGGGAAATCCTATTCCCTACGTTATTTGCCTTGTGCGGAAGAAGGAAATCAAATTAGTTCCTGAAGAAGTAGTACGTCAATTGTTTCTTGATGTGTTGATAAACGATTTTGGTTATCCAACAGAGCGTATGGAACTGGAGTATGCGGTTTCATTCGGAAGGGAAAAAAAGCGTGCTGACATTGTGGTTTTCGACAAACAACAAACAACCACGCCTTATATCATGGTGGAGCTGAAAAAGCCTAAATTAAAGGATGGAAAGGAGCAACTTAAATCTTATTGTAACGCTACTGGCGCACCTATTGGTATATGGAGCAACGGCGAATCCATCTCTTTTTATCACCGCAAAGACCCTAACTATTTCGAGGATATACCGGGTATTCCAAAAGCCTCCGAAAAATTGTCTGACATTCTTTCTGAACGCTGGACGATAAAAGATCTCATTGAAAAAGACAAGTTGGCTACCGAACGTAAGTCATTGAAAGACCTGATTCTTGAAATGGAAGACGAAGTATTGGCAAACGCCGGGGTTGATGTGTTTGAAGAATTATTTAAGCTTATTTTTACCAAGCTGTTCGATGAAATGGAATCGGGTCGCGATGTGACACGCTACCTCGAATTTCGCAACTACGGCGATACAGAGACCGAACTAAAAGACAAAATCCAGAAGCTGTTCAACAAAGCTAAAAAGAGGTGGGAAGGAGTGTTTTCAACCGACTCCAGAATTGAACTGACCGCCTCGCACCTTTCGGTTTGCGTTTCGTCGTTGCAGGATGTGAAGCTGTTTAATTCAAACCTCGATGTGATTGACGAAGCTTTCGAATACCTGATCAATAAAAGCAGTAAAGGAGAAAAGGGCCAATATTTTACACCTCGTTACGTGATTGACATGGCCGTAAAAATGCTCAACCCTACCGAGTACGAAACCATGATCGATACGGCTGCGGGTAGCTGCGGTTTCCCTGTACATACCATTTTTCATGTTTGGGAGAAAATACTGAAGCGAAAAGGATTGAATAAAAGTCATTTGTTTACGCTCGAAGATAAGCCCGTGGAATGTACGGACTATGTACAGGAAAAAGTTTTTGCCATAGACTTCGACGAAAAAGCCGTTCGCGTCGGCCGAACGCTGAACTTGATTGCCGGTGACGGACAAACCAATGTGCTGCACCTGAATACCCTCGATTGGGAACGTTGGGACGACAAAACCAAAGATGAAGACTGGCTCGACATTTACAACGAAGGATGGAAAAAATTAAAGCGCCTGCGTGCTGCTAAAGACATTAACCGCGACTTCCAATTCGATATCCTGATGGCCAATCCGCCCTTTGCAGGCGATATTAAAGAAAGCCGGATATTGGCGAAATATGAACTCGGCAAAAATGCGGCAGGAAAATACCAAACTAAAGTTGGTCGCGATATTCTTTTCATCGAACGGAATCTCGATTTTTTGAAACCCGGGGGGCGTATGGCGATTGTGTTGCCGCAAGGCCGCTTTAATAACAGTAGCGACAAGCGAATACGTGAATTTATTGCAGAACGTTGCCGAATCCTGGCCGTTGTTGGCTTGCACGGTAACGTGTTTAAACCGCATACCGGAACAAAAACCAGCGTATTACTGGTGCAGAAATGGGACGATAAATTATGTCCGAAATGCGATGATTATCCTATCTTTTTTGCCACGATGCAGGAACCCAGCAAAGATAACAGTGGCGATAAAACCTATTTACGGAAAAAAGACAATCCGAAATACCAGGTTAAGCCCCAGGAGCCTGTTTGTGAGCAGGGTAATCTCGCCCTTGACCCGCTGGTGCATTACGTGGCAACCCCCAAAGACCTTGACGAATATTTGCTCGACGACCACGGGCATCTGATTGTAAAGCACGACCTATTTAACCATGATGGCCTTACAAAGGATGGGATTGCGGAGGCCTTTGCCGAATTTGCAAAGAAAGAGCGGCTCAGTTTTTTTTGAGTAGCCCTTTCAACGAAGCAAATTACAAAGCATTGTTGGAAGGGCTGGAAGTAGCAGAAATTTTCATTTCAGAACCATTAAAAACAGAATTATTTCGATTAGAATCTGAGTTTTATACAGCAAAATCTTTTGATTTAAAA
>CAZANK010000006.1:19647-20830 GCA_964486235.1 uncultured Prolixibacteraceae bacterium
AAAGTACAAAGCATTGTTGGAAGGGCTGGAAATAACGATATTAAATAAATCTGAGGCTTTTGATCCATTTTTTAAAGCCAGAATAGATCCTGAATTCTATCAAAAGCTTTATATCAAAATACAATCTGAGATTTTGGCGAAGGATCATGATTTAATTTCAAACATTGCATTGATTACTGATGGAGAGCATGGGAACGCCATAACCTATCCAGAAGGCTATTCTAAATATTATGGAGCAAGAAATGTTTTACAGGGTATCTTGAGAGACAATGCTGTTGAATTTATCACGAAAGAACATCATGAAAAGTTGAAAAAAACGGCTTTAAAACCCAGAGATGTATTGATTAGCTGTGTTGGTGCGAATATTGGATCTGCTTCAATTGTTCCTGACAATATAGGCATCGCTAATATTGTGAGGAATGTTGCTTTAATCCGCTCAAAAACTGAATTTAAAAACGAATATCTGTTAGCATATTTTCGCTCATTTTATGGTAAGAATCTGTATTATCGGATGAATACGGGAAATGCTCAGCCTCTGGTAAGTCTTGATTATATAAATACGATCCCGGTTTTTAAGCCCTCCATAGAGCTTCAGGAACTGATTAAACAACTTATATCTGGATCTTTGGCCAAAGATGTTGAGAGTAAACAGATATATCAGGAAGCCGAAGCTCTTTTCCTTGAAAAGCTTGTTTTAGGCAAGTTTGAACCATGCCGAGAACCTGTCAATATAAAGGGTTTTAAAGAGTCTTTTTTGTCAACTGGAAGGCTGGATGCCGAGTATTATCAAAAAAAGTATGAAGATTATTTGAATTTGGTTCAAAATTTTTCGGGTGGCTTTGATGCCTTGGGACATGTCTGTAAACTAAAAGATACAAATTATACACCAGATGAAAAAAAGGAATATAAATACATTGAATTAGCGAATGTTGGAAGAACCGGGGATATAACGGGTTGTACAACCGCACTAGGTTGTGAATTACCGTCGCGCGCTAGAAGGATTGTAAGTACAAACGATGTAATTATTTCTTCCATAGAGGGCTCTTTGGGTAGTTGTGCAATAGTGCCGCCAGAATATAATAGGGCGCTTTGCTCAACTGGTTTTTATGTTATCTCCTCAACTAAGATTAACTCAGAGACATTACTTGTTCTTTTTAAGTCACAACCGATGCAGAATATTTTG
>CAZANK010000007.1:0-20642 GCA_964486235.1 uncultured Prolixibacteraceae bacterium
AGACTGTAAATCTGCTGGCACATGCCTTCGTAGGTTCGAATCCTGCTCTCCCCACCAGAAAATTGATGATTGATTAATGATTATTGATTAATGTAATAAGCCGTAAATGGGTTATTCACCGTCAAAAATAATAAATAATAAATAATAAATGCCAAGCGGGAGTAGCTCAGCCGATAGAGCATTAGCCTTCCAAGCTAAGGGTCGCGGGTTTGAATCCCGTCTCCCGCTCATGAATGATGATTGGTTAATGATGATTGTGGGGCAGCGATCAATAATAGATCGTCAATAGTCAATCATAAATTGGAAAAGCCGGGGTAGCTCAGGGGTAGAGCGCATCCTTGGTAAGGATGAGGTCACGAGTTCAAATCTCGTTCTCGGCTCAGATGAAATTGAATGAAAATTATAAATGATTTGTTATGGCTAAAGAACATTTTAACAGGGATAAGGACCATGTGAACATTGGTACCATTGGTCACGTCGACCACGGTAAAACTACCCTTACAGCAGCTATTACTTCTGTATTAGCAAAAAAAGGTCTTTCTGAAATCAAGTCTTTTGACTCGATCGACAGCGCTCCGGAAGAAAAGGAACGCGGTATTACCATTAATACGGCGCATGTGGAGTACCAGACCGCGACACGCCATTATGCACACGTAGACTGTCCGGGACACGCCGACTACGTCAAGAACATGGTGACCGGTGCTGCCCAGATGGACGGAGCGATCCTGGTCGTAGCCGCGACAGACGGCCCTATGCCGCAAACACGTGAGCACATTCTGCTTGCACGTCAGGTGAACGTACCGAAAGTGGTTGTTTTCCTGAATAAAGTGGATATGGTCGATGATGAAGAATTGCTCGAACTTGTCGAGATGGAAGTGCGCGAACTGCTCGACTTCTACCAGTTCGACGGCGACTCGGCCCCGGTGATCCGAGGATCTGCCCTCGGTGCGTTGAATGGTGAGCCGCAGTGGGAAGATAAAGTGATGGAACTGATGGATGCCTGCGATACATGGATTCCACTGCCTCCGCGTGATGTGGACAAGCCTTTCCTGATGCCGGTCGAAGATATCTTCTCCATTACCGGTCGTGGAACAGTGGCTACGGGTCGTATCGAAACCGGGATGGTACATACCGGTGACGAACTGCAGATCATTGGTCTGGGTGCAGAGGGCCGCAAGACCGTTTGTACAGGTGTGGAAATGTTCCGTAAGATACTGGACGACGGACAGGCCGGTGACAATGTCGGACTGTTGCTGCGTGGCGTTGACAAGAAAGAGATCAAACGTGGGATGATCCTTGCAAAACCTGGGTCAATCACGCCTCACACCCGCTTCAAAGCCGAAGTTTATGTCTTGAAGAAAGAAGAAGGTGGTCGCCATACACCTTTCCACAATAAATACCGGCCGCAGTTCTACCTGCGTACACTTGACGTAACCGGCGAAATCACGCTGGAAGACGGTCGTGAGATGGTAATGCCCGGCGACAACGTGACGATCACGGTCGACCTCATCTATCCGGTGGCCCTTAACATAGGTTTGCGTTTCGCAATCCGTGAAGGAGGACGGACCGTTGGTGCAGGTCAGGTAACCGAGATACTCGCTTAACAGGACGATCACGGGAAAGAAGTTCAAAATAGCTCCCGGATCTTCGGATCCGGGGCATTTTTAGGATGAAACCCAACAGGGGGTTTTTGAGCATCAAAGGAAGTTCGATCCTTCCCATCCTGCAAAAAATAAGTTAAAATGAAACTTAAACTGTATTTCGAAGAGGCCTATAATGAATTGATACATAAGGTATCCTGGCCTACTTGGAAAGAGTTGCAAAACAGCGCGTTTATTGTAATGGTTGCTTCCTTTATTATAGCACTGATCATATTTGTCATGGATTTCTCGTTTGAGAAGGTGATGAATTTCGTGTACAGCTTGTTTTATTAATACTAGTTGGAGATCGACATGAGCGAAAATGACAGAAGGTGGTATGTTCTGCGAACCGTTGGGGGAAAAGAGAAGAAGGTCAAGGAATATATCGAAAATGAAATTGCGAATGCGGGACTCCAGGAGTATATTTCACAGGTGCTGATTCCAACAGAAAAGGTATACCAGATCCGTAACGGGAAAAAGATCAGCAAAGAGCGGAATTTTTTCCCGGGTTATGTATTGGTGGAGGCGGCCCTCGTTGGTGAGATTCCCCACATGCTGAAGAATATCAGCAATGTGATCGGATTCTTAGGTGACACCAAAGGGGGAGATCCTGTTCCAATGCGTCAGTCAGAGGTGAACCGGATTCTTGGTCGGGTTGACCAGATGGCTGAGGCCGACGCGGAAGTCAATATTCCTTATGTTGTTGGCGAAACTGTGAAAGTTACAGACGGTCCTTTTAACGGATTCAACGGAATCATTGAGGAGATCAATGAGGAAAAGAAGAAGTTAAAAGTGATGGTCAAAATTTTTGGACGGAAAACACCTTTGGAACTAAGCTTCATGCAGGTCGAAAAGGAGTAGTAAATTTTATTATTTATCATTATGGCTAAAGAAGTTGCTGGATTAATCAAGTTACAAATTAAAGGAGGTGCAGCTAACCCTTCACCGCCTGTGGGACCAGCATTGGGTAGCAAAGGGGTGAATATTATGCAATTTTGCAAACAGTTTAATGCCCGGACACAAGAGCTTGCAGGAAAGGTGCTCCCGGTGATTATCACTGTTTACGCGGATAAATCGTTTGATTTTGTAATTAAACAACCCCCAGTAGCCGTTCAGTTATTGGAAGTTTCCAAGCAGAAATCAGGATCAGCCGAACCTCATGCCAAAAAGGTTGCAAAGGTAAGCTGGGATCAGGTCAAACAGATTGCTGAGACGAAAATGTCAGACCTGAACTGTTTCACGTTGGAATCTGCGATGAGAATGGTTGCTGGCACTGCCAGAAGTATGGGTATTGCTGTTGAAGGTGAATTCCCGGCAAATAACTAATTAAAATTTTAACGATGGGCAGAATTACAAAAAATATGAAGCTTGCTCAGGAAAAGCTCGAGAAAGGCAAACAATATACTATGGCAGAAGCCGTCAAGCTGGTGAAGGAGGTTTCCTATACCAAGTTCGACGCCTCCGTCGATATTGATGTCCGGCTTGGAGTGGATCCGAGAAAAGCAAATCAGATGGTGAGAGGCGTAGTTTCTTTACCCCATGGAACCGGGAAGGAAGTTCGTGTCCTTGCTCTTGTCACGCCCGATAAGGAAACCGAAGCGCAGGAAGCCGGCGCCGATTTCGTTGGTCTGGACGATTACATCGAAAAGATCAAGGGAGGATGGACCGAGTTTGACGTGGTCATCACGCAGCCGCCTGTCATGGGCAAAATCGGTCCGCTGGGCCGTATCCTGGGACCAAGAGGACTGATGCCGAATCCCAAAAGCGGCACGGTCACCATGGAAGTGGGCAAAGCAATCAGGGAAGTCAAACAAGGAAAAATTGACTTCAAAGTCGATAAGTTCGGCATTGTTCATACGTCGATCGGAAAAGTGTCGTTTGATCCTCAGAAGATTGAAGAAAATGCCAAAGAATTTATCAGCACGGTGATTAAGTTGAAACCAGTCGCTGCCAAAGGTACTTATGTGAAAAGTATTTACTTGTCAAGTACCATGAGTCCGGGAGTACAAGTTGAACCCAGGTCAGTTGTTGACTAGTTAAAAAATGTGGAGATGAAAAGATCGGAAAAATTAGAGATTATTGATAATCTGACCCAGGAGATCAATTCTTACAACCATTTTTACCTGGCCGACGTCGCTGACTTGAACTCGGAAGATACAAGCAGTTTAAGACGCCTTTGTTTTAACAAAGAGGTGAAATTAATTGTTGTGAAGAATACGCTCTTGCGTAAAGCTTTGGAAAAGTCTGACAAGCGCGCAGAAGAGCTTTATGATGTACTGAAAGGCAATACCTCGATCATGTTTAGTGAGGTGGGGAATGTTCCGGCATTACTGATAAAGGAGTTCGCGAGAAAACATAAAAAACCTGTCTTAAAGGCAGCGTATGTTCAGGAATCCGTGTTTGTCGGAGCCGACCAACTTGAGGCATTGGCTTCTATTAAGTCGAAGGAACAATTGTTAGGAGAGCTGATCGGGTTGTTACAATCACCCCTCAAAACGGTGCTTGGACAGCTCCAGTCAGGAGGAAACACCATTCATGGTGTCCTGAAAACACTTGCAGAAAAATAATTTTAGTCACAATTTTATCGCATAAAAATTTTAAGAAAAATGGCAGATTTAAAAGCACTTGCAGAAGAGTTGGTGAACTTGACTGTAAAACAGGTTAATGAATTGGCTGACATTTTAAAAACAGAATATGGCATTGAGCCCGCCGCCGCAACTGTTGCTGTTGCCGGTCCCGCTGCCGCCGCCGCTGGTGATGAACCCGCCGCTGCTGTTCAAACCGAGTTTGATGTTATTCTAAAAGCCGCAGGACAGTCGAAACTGGCCGTTGTTAAACTGGTGAAGGAATTAACGGGCCTGGGGCTTAAAGAGGCAAAAGAACTGGTCGATGCAGCGCCAAAAGCCGTGAAGGAAAAAGTTTCGAAAGAAGAAGCAGAATCATTGAAATCTCAGTTACAAGAAGCTGGAGCCGAAGTTGAACTTAAATAAAAGTTACGACCTTAATTGTATTAGTTGGTCTGTAATGGTTTAGAATCCCACCTGCGTGGGATTCTAGGCCTTTTTGTATATTTATGTTTTAAGTTCACTTAATTTTTTGATACATGTCGTTAAACATTGAAAATCAGAGAATTAGTTTTTCTTCCACGAAAACTGTTTTTGATTATCCGGATTTCCTTGAAATTCAGATCAAGTCGTTTAAAGAATTTTTTCAACTGGGATCAACACCAGAAAGCAGAAAGAACGAGAATTTATTCAAGGTTTTTGAGGAAAACTTTCCAATTACAGATACCAGAAACAATTTCGTGCTCGAATTTATCGATTATCAGGTAGATCCGCCGAGATATTCGATCGAGGAATGCATCGAAAGAGGCTTAACATTCAGTGTTCCGCTGAAGGCGAAGCTGAAACTGTATTGTACGGATCCCGAGCATGAAGACTTTGACACCGTGGTTCAGGACGTGTACCTGGGGACGGTACCGTATATGACAGAAAAAGGAACATTTGTCATCAACGGCGCCGAACGGGTCGTCGTGTCCCAGTTGCACCGGTCTCCGGGAGTGTTTTTTGGTCAAAGTGTGCATGCAAACGGCACCAAACTGTATTCGGCACGTATCATCCCGTTTAAGGGATCGTGGATCGAGTTCGCGACCGATATCAACAGTGTGATGTACGCGTACATCGACCGCAAGAAGAAATTGCCGGTAACAACCTTGTTACGGGCCATCGGTTATGAAAGTGATAAGGATGTCCTCGAGATTTTTGACCTTGCCGATGAGGTCAAGGTTTCCAAAGTCGGACTGAAGAAAGTCGTGGGAAGGAAGCTGGCTGCCCGGGTTTTAAAAACGTGGGTGGAAGACTTCGTCGACGAAGATACCGGTGAAGTGGTATCGATCGAACGCAACGAAGTGCTCATCGACCGTGAGACGATTCTTGAAAATGAACATATTGACGAGATCGTTGATTCAGGGGCAAAAATGATCCTCCTGCACAAGGAAGATCATAATCTTCAGGATTTCGCGATTATATACAACACCCTCCAGAAAGATCCGTGTAATTCGGAGAAGGAGGCTGTGCTTCATATTTACCGCCAGTTAAGAAACGCGGAACCACCCGATGAGGCGACAGCGCGCGACGTCATCGATAAGTTGTTCTTCTCCGAAAAGCGTTACGACCTCGGCGAGGTTGGCCGTTACCGGATCAATAAAAAACTTGGATTGAACATCGATATGGGAATCCAGGTCTTGACCAAGGAAGACATTATCGAGATTATTAAATACCTGATCAAGCTGGTCAACTCAAAGACCGATGTGGACGATATTGACCACCTGAGCAACAGGCGGGTCCGCACGGTGGGCGAACAGATGTATAACCAGTTTGGAGTTGGGCTGGCCCGGATGGCCAGGACGATCCGTGAGCGGATGAATGTGCGCGACAATGAGGTTTTTACACCGATTGATCTCATCAACTCGAAGACGTTGTCGTCGGTGATCAATTCGTTCTTTGGGACGAATGCCTTGTCGCAGTTTATGGATCAGACAAATCCGCTGGCAGAGATGACGCATAAGCGACGGATGTCGGCGCTTGGACCCGGCGGGTTGTCCCGGGAACGCGCCGGATTTGAAGTCCGCGACGTCCATTACACGCATTACGGGCGACTTTGCCCCATCGAAACGCCCGAAGGCCCTAATATTGGTCTGATTTCCTCCTTGTGTGTATTTGCGAAAGTCACGGACCTTGGGTTTATCGCGACCCCTTACCGGAAGGTGGAAAACGGACAGGTTGACCTTTCGTCCGGCGGGGTTGTCTATCTGACTGCAGAAGAAGAAGAAGGAAAGGTTATTGCACAGGCCAACGCGCCGATCGACGATGACGGATTTTTTGTCAATCCAAGGGTGAAAGCCCGTTTGGAGGGCGACTACCCGCTGGTCGACAAGTTGGAAGTTCAACTGATGGACGTGGGTCCCAATCAGATCGCTTCGGTCGCTGCGTCTTTGATCACCTTCCTGGAACATGATGATGCCAACCGCGCGTTGATGGGATCGAACATGATGCGGCAGGCCGTGCCGTTGCTCCGGCCCGAGGCACCTATTGTCGGCACCGGACTGGAGGCAAGCGCCGCCCTCGATTCGAGGGTGATGATCACCGCGGAAGGGGAAGGGGTGATTGAGTATGTCGACGCCGATGAAATCGTGATCCGTTACGATATGACCGATGATGAGAAATACGTCAGCTTTGAACCGGAGCTAAAGCATTACAGGCTGCCCAAATATCAAAAGACGAACCAGGGCACCGTGGTAGACCTGAAGCCCATCATCAGCAAGGGAGACCGCGTCACGAAGGGGCAGATACTGACCGAAGGTTACGCGACCCAGGGCGGGGAACTTGCCCTTGGGCGGAACCTGAAAGTGGCGTTTATGCCCTGGCAGGGCTATAATTACGAGGACGCGATCGTGATCTCCGAACGGGTGGTGCGTGATGATGTGTTTACATCCGTTCATGTGGATGAATATGCACTCGAAGTGCGCGACACCAAACGGGGGGTGGAAGAGTTTACCTCAGACATTCCGAATGTGAGTGAAGAGGCAACGAAGAACCTGGACGAGAACGGCTTGATCCGGATCGGAGCCGTTGTGAAACCAGGAGACATCCTGATCGGGAAGATTACGCCAAAAGGAGAATCTGACCCGTCGCCTGAGGAGAAACTGTTGCGGGCGATTTTTGGCGATAAGGCCGGTGATGTGAAAGATGCGTCATTGAAGGCTTCCCCGTCGCTGAATGGCGTGGTGATCGATAAAAAGCTTTTCTCCCGCGTGTTGAAGGATAAGAAGGGGAAAATGGCAACCAAGCCGTTGCTCGATCAGATCGACGAAGAATTTGACCGTCAGGCGGGTGCGTTGCGCGCGAAACTGGAAGACAAGTTGTTTAACCTCGTAAACGGGAAAACCAGTCAGGGGGTTAAAGATTACTATGGCGGCGATGTGATTCCCAAAGGTGTAAAATTCACCCTGAAACAGCTTCAGGAAGTTGACTACATGGTGGTGAACCCCGCAAAATGGACCACCGATCAGGATAAAAATAACCTGATCTGCCGGTTGATCCTGAACTATATCGAGAAGTATAAGGAACATGAGGCGGTGGCCCGTCGCAAACGCTACAATGTGACCATTGGCGATGAACTCCCGGCAGGGATCATCCAGTTGGCCAAGATTTACGTGGCCAAAAAACGGAAACTGCAAATTGGCGATAAGATGGCCGGACGTCATGGTAACAAGGGGATCGTTTCACGGATCGTTCGTGATGAAGATATGCCTTTCCTGGCCGACGGCACACCGGTCGACATCGTGTTGAACCCGCTTGGGGTACCGTCACGGATGAACCTGGGACAGATTTATGAAACCGTGCTCGGCTGGGCCGGTCAGGAGTTGGGACTGAAATTCTCGACGCCCATTTTTGATGGGGCAAGCCTGGAACAGGTTACTGAATATACCAGTAAAGCAGGTGTACCTGACTACGGACGCGCTGTCCTTTATGACGGCGAAACCGGCCAACCATTTGATCAGCCTGCAACTGTCGGGGTGATCTACATGCTTAAGCTGGGGCACATGGTGGAAGATAAAATGCATGCCCGTTCCATTGGTCCCTATTCGCTGATTACGCAGCAACCCCTGGGAGGGAAAGCCCAGTTCGGGGGACAGCGTTTCGGAGAGATGGAGGTATGGGCCCTGGAAGCATTCGGCGCCTCGCATATCCTGCAGGAAATCCTGACCGTGAAGTCGGACGACGTCCTGGGACGTGCGAAAGCTTATGAGTCGATCGTGAAAGGCGAACCGATGCCGCAACCCGGAATACCGGAATCGTTGAATGTGTTACTCCACGAGTTGCGCGGATTGGGCTTAAGTGTCACGCTCGACTAAGGAAGCTGTCAGTTTACAGCGGTATAACCCTGTACCCGTTCTTCCCTCGTGTCTTGAGATGCCCGTGTCTGGTATCATTATTTGAAATTTGAAACTTGAATACTATTACTTCATAATATGGCTTTCAGAAAAGACAACAAAGTAAAAAGCACTTTTACCAAAATAGCAATTAGTCTTGCTTCACCGGAAGAAATCCTCGAACGTTCGCATGGTGAAGTGTTAAAGCCTGAAACGATTAATTACAGAACCTATAAGCCGGAACGCGACGGCTTGTTCTGTGAGCGGATTTTCGGGCCTGTGAAGGACTATGAATGTCATTGCGGGAAGTACAAACGAATTCGCTATAAGGGGATCGTGTGCGACCGCTGTGGGGTGGAAGTCACTGAAAAAAAGGTTCGCCGTGAACGCATGGGGCATATTTCCCTGGTTGTCCCTGTTGCCCATATCTGGTATTTTAAATCCTTGCCAAACAAGATCGGCTATTTGCTTGGGTTACCGACCAAAAAGCTCGACAGTATTATTTATTACGAACGCTATGTGGTGATCCAGGCCGGCATCAAGGCGCAGGATGGGATCAAAAATATGGATTTCCTCACCGAAGAAGAATACCTGGATATCCTGGATACGCTTCCCAAGGAAAATCAATATCTTGATGACGATGATCCGAACAAGTTTATTGCCAGGATGGGCGCCGAAGCCTTGCACATGCTGCTGGAACGGATGGAACTGGATGAGCTTTCATACGACTTGCGCCATAAGGCTAACACGGAGTCTTCTCAGCAACGTAAGAGCGAAGCACTGAAACGGTTACAGGTTGTGGAGGCCTTTCGTGCCAGTAAAAACATTAACAGGCCGGAATGGATGGTTGTTAAAGTGGTTCCGGTTATCCCGCCCGACCTGCGGCCGCTTGTCCCGCTGGATGGCGGGCGGTTCGCCACCTCCGACCTGAATGACCTTTACCGTAGGGTGATCATCCGCAACAACCGGCTGAAAAGGCTGATTGAAATCAAAGCGCCGGAGGTGATCCTCCGGAATGAAAAGCGAATGCTGCAGGAAGCGGTCGACTCGTTGTTTGACAATTCCAGAAAGTCAAATGCCGTGAAAACGGAAAACAACCGGGCGCTGAAATCGCTTTCCGACAGTCTGAAAGGGAAACAGGGCCGTTTCCGCCAGAACCTTTTGGGTAAACGCGTGGACTATTCCGGCCGTTCGGTCATCGTGGTTGGCCCTGCCCTGAAATTGCATGAATGCGGTTTGCCAAAAGGCATGGCCGCGGAATTATACAAACCGTTCATCATCCGCAAATTGATCGAACGGGGTATTGTGAAGACCGTGAAATCGGCCAAGAAGATCGTCGACCGCAAAGACCCGGTGGTCTGGGACATCCTGGAAAACGTCCTGAAGGGACATCCGGTGCTGCTTAACCGCGCCCCAACCCTGCACCGGTTGTCGATTCAGGCTTTCCAGCCCGTGCTCATCGAGGGGAAGGCCATTCAGTTGCACCCGCTGGTTTGTACCGGCTTCAATGCTGACTTTGACGGTGACCAGATGGCTGTACACGTCCCGCTTGGGAATGCCGCCGTCCTGGAAGCGCAGTTGCTGATGCTTTCTTCTCAGAACCTCCTGAACCCCGCCAATGGCGCTCCGATCACGGTTCCGTCGCAGGACATGGTCCTTGGGTTGTATTACATGACCAAGCACCGCCCGGGAGCACGCGGGGAAGGAATGACATTTTACTCGCCCGAGGAGGTCATCATCGCCTATAACGAAGAAAAGGTGGCGATGCACGCCGTGATCAACGTGAAGGTGGAAGACCTTGATGACAATGGCGGCTATTTTAAACATATTATCGAAACAACCGTCGGGCGCGTGCTTTTCAATCAGGTGGTGCCCCGTGAGGCAGGCTTTATCAATGAGCTGCTGACCAAGAAATCATTGCGGAACATCATCTCCGATATCTTTAAGAAAACAGGAAATGCCACCACCGTGCGCTTCCTGGACGATATGAAGAATATGGGGTACAAGATGGCGTATCGCGGCGGACTGTCATTTAATCTGAGCGACGTGATTGTTCCGGACGACAAGAGAGAAATTGTCGATTCGGGTTATAACGAAGTGGAAGAAGTGATCGTCAACTATAACATGGGGTTTATTACCAATAACGAGCGGTATAACCAGGTGATCGATATCTGGACACACGCCAACGCCAAGTTGACAAATTCGGTCATGAAAACGCTGAGCACAGACCAGCAGGGTTTCAACTCGGTGTATATGATGCTCGACTCGGGAGCCCGTGGTTCCAAGGAGCAGATTCGGCAGCTTTGCGGTATGAGGGGCCTGATGGCGAAGCCTCAGAAATCAGGTTCTACCGGTGCGCAGATCATTGAAAACCCGATTTTGGCAAACTTCAAGGAGGGTCTTTCCGTGCTGGAATACTTTATTTCGACGCACGGCGCCCGTAAAGGGTTGGCCGACACGGCGCTCAAGACAGCCGATGCCGGATACCTGACCCGCCGGCTGGTCGATGTGGCCCAGGATGTGATCGTTTCGGACGATGATTGCGGGACTTTGCGCGGATTGATCGCTACGGCGGTCAAGAGCAACGAAGAGGTGGTGTCGTCGCTTTCTGACCGCATCCTTGGACGCACAACCGTCCATGATATTTTCAATCCGCTGACGGGTGACCTGATCATCCGGGCCGGAGAGATGATCGACGAAAAGGTGGCTGAAAGGATCGAAGATTCACCCATTGAGAGTGTGGAAATCCGCTCGGTGTTGACCTGCGAGGCAAAAGTCGGCGTTTGCAGTAAATGTTACGGACGTAACCTGGCAACAGGCAACCTGGCGCGCCGCGGCGAAGCCGTAGGGGTAATTGCGGCCCAGTCCATCGGGGAACCCGGAACCCAGTTAACCTTGCGTACGTTCCACGTGGGCGGTATCGCCGGAAACATATCTTCCCAGTCCATGGTCGAATCCCGCTATGACGGGATCGCCGAGATCGAGGAATTGCGCACCGTGGACTCCTTCGACGAAACCGGAAAGAAAGCTTCGATCGTCGTGGGCCGGCTCGCGGAACTGCGCATCATCGACAAAAATACCCGCATCCCGCTGTCGACACACAGCATTCCCTACGGGTCGAGATTGTACATTGACAACGGACAGGAAGTCAGCAAAGGTCAAAAAATCTGTGAATGGGACCCCTATAATGGCGTGATCATTACGGAATATGACGGGAAAGCGTCATTCGACAGCCTCATCGACGGGGTGACTTTCCGGGAAGAGTCGGACGAACAGACCGGCTTTAGGGAGAAGGTGATCATCGAGACGCGCGACAAGACCAAGAATCCGTCTTTGCGGATTTTGGACGAAAGCGGACTCGTGATTCGCTCATACAACCTGCCGGTAGGAGGCCATATCTCGGTCGACGAAGGGGAGACGGTGAAGGCCGGTCAGGTCTTGGTGAAGATCCCCCGCGCATCGGGTAAAGCAGGTGACATCACCGGTGGCCTTCCCCGTGTGACCGAATTGTTCGAGGCCCGTAACCCGTCGAACCCTGCTGTCGTTGCCGAAATTGACGGTGAAATTTCACTGGGCAAGATTAAACGTGGGAACCGGGAGATCGTTGTGACGTCAAGATCAGGCGAGGTGAAGAAGTACCTGGTGCCGCTGTCAAAACAGATTCTGGTTCAGGAAAATGACTATATCAAGGCCGGGACTCCGCTTTCGGACGGAGCCACCACGCCTTCGGACATTCTGGCGATTAAAGGTCCCACTGCCGTCCAGGAATATATTCTGAATGAAGTGCAGGATGTTTACCGGATGCAGGGCGTGAAAATCAACGACAAGCATTTCGAGGTGATCATCCGCCAGATGATGCGCAAGGTCGAGATTGATGATCCGGGCGACACCCGCTTCCTCGAAAAACAGGTGGTCGACAAAAACGAGTTCCTGCATGAGAATGACTGGATCTACAATAAGAAAGTGGTCGTCGATCCGGGAAACTCCGAACTTCGTGCCGGAATGATCATCACCTCGCGCAGACTCCGGGATGAAAATTCTTCGCTGCGCCGCCGCGATAAAAAGCTGGTCGAGGCCCGTGAGGCGATTCCTGCCACGTCGAGTCAGATCCTTCAGGGAATTACCAGGGCTGCCTTGCAGACCCGTAGCTGGCTTTCAGCAGCGTCTTTCCAGGAAACCACCAAGGTGCTCAACGAAGCTGCCATTCAGGGCAAGGTTGATTACCTCGACGGACTGAAGGAAAATGTGATCTGTGGCCACCTGATCCCTGCAGGTACCGGATTGAAGGAATACAAAAACCTGGTTGTTGGGTCGCGCGAAGAGTATGACCGTCTGGTTGATGTCAGGGAAACAGAAGAAGCAGATCAGGAGGACTGACCATGGAAGATCAAAAAAATAATAATCAGTTGAATATTGAACTGAGTGAGGAAGTCGCTCAGGGAACGTATTCCAACCTGGCGATCATTACGCACTCTACCTCTGAGTTCGTGATCGACTTTGTCCGGATCATGCCGGGTATTCCAAAGGCGAATGTCAAGTCCCGGATCATTCTGACACCCGAACATGCCAAACGCCTTTTGATGGCGCTGGACGATAACGTGAAAAAGTTCGAGAAAGTGAATGGACCCATTCTTCTTCATGGGGGAGGGCACGATTCGATGATGCCCCCCATGACGTTTGGCGGTCCGACCGCCGAAGCCTAGCAGCTTGGGGCATAGGGCATCGCGCACAAGGAGCGTCAACAGTGAGTGTTCTTTAATGAAAAAAAGCCACAGGCAGTTTGCTTGTGGCTTATAGTTTGTGGCTTTCCTATATCAATTTCCAGCCTTCGCGGTACGCATAATGCAGTTGGGTGCCGGCAGCCCCGTCTGCGTCGTCGATGAATTTCTCGGCTGCAGGATCCCATCGAATGGTACGGCCCAGGTCAACGGCAATATTGCCTAAGGTGCAAACCGTGCAGCTTCGGTGTCCGATCTCAACCGGAACAATCGGATCAACACGCCGGCGTACAGCATCGATGAAGTTCATCTGATGCGGGATCTTGGTTTCATACGGGGTCTGTCCATCAGGCTCTTCGGCAGCTTTTGGCGGCAAGAGCGCGTCATCCGACGCTTTGAAATGGCCGCGCGAAACTTCCAGCCAGCCTTTGTCACCCATAAATTTGACGCCTTTGGTGTGGCCTTCATCAAACGGTTCGGAAGTCATGATCACCCCGTTGGCGTATTTATATTCGATGTACAGGGACTGATCTCCAAGCGGGGAAATTTCTACCGGACCGCTGTCGTCCATCCCCAGGCCCCACTGGGCGATATCGAACATGTGTGCACCCCAGTCGGTGGTAAAACCACCTCCCATCTCCTTGTACCACCTCCAGGCACCCCAGTCCTTTTCATTTTCCACGGGGTCGAGCGAGATCGGCGGGTTCAACTGATGATTAAAGTGAATGCTCGAAGGCAGGGGCCCCAGCCATAAGTCCCAGTTTAAATCTTCAGGAATGGTTTCTTTAGGAAGATCATAGGGAGTCGGGGGAGCTCCCACATAGGCGTTTACCCTTTGAAGGGTGCCAAGACGTCCTTCCTGCACCATTTTTACCGCGTGTTGGAAATTCGGGTCGGAACGCTGCTGACTGCCAATCCCCAGAATCCGGTTGGTTTCGCGCACGACCTTACGCAACTGCTGTCCTTCGTAAATGGTGAACGTCATCGGTTTTTCCAGGTAAACATCCTTTCCGGCCTGACAGGCCGCGACCGCGATCATGGCATGGGCGTGATCAGGCACGGCAATGACCACAGCGTCAATGTCTTTCCTGTTGAGCAGATCGTCATACCTTTCGTAGATTTCTGCTTTAACCGGCACGTTGTTCTTTTCGTAAAAGCTGTTGACAAACCTCGAGAAGCGCTCACGTTTCCTTCCGTAAACATCACAACCGGCGAGAACACGGACGCCCGGTATCTGGATGAATCCATTCAGTAAGAACATGGATTGACGACCTAATCCGATGAATCCCAGGGTGATGTGGTCTTCTGACTTGCCTTTGCAGGAGGTGAAGGAGGGGATGAAACTCATACCCGCCAGACCAATTGCGGTTGTCGTTAAAAACTGCCTTCGTGAGAAAGCTTTCTTTTCTTGTTCGTTCATATAAAGTTGGTTTTAAAGGATTTCATATTATCCGGTAAATAATGAATATACGAATATAAGTAAAATAGATCGATTCGTATTGAAGTGTAACTTTTTATATTAAATTTTTGATAATTGTTTTTTAATTCCGGCCGGCCACTTTTTTTGCAATTAAAAATTTGTTAATATTGGACAATTTTAATAAAATGGGAAATCTTTTTAAAAATAAAAACCAACCTATTGGAGACGGATGCCTTTCAGGTGGGTTCTGAGTTTTACCGGAGTCCCTGTGAGGTGAACTGCTTGTGAAGGCTTAATTCGATCAGTTCATAAAGAGATCAATCACGGTGTGTGAAACCAATGTTTCTAACACACAGGTTGGTTTTTGTATCATAGAAGAAGGATACACCATAAAAAATTAAACCAATGAATAATTTAGGATTGGCACTTGAATTACTGGGCGTAGGAATGATCACCGTTTTTGTTATTCTTTTCCTGGTCATTCTGATTGGGAATATGATTATCCGTTTCGTGAATCATTATCTTCCCGAAGGGGAGGGTGGAAAAGGGGTTGTGAACGGACATGCAACGGAACCGGATTCCCGGAAGATTGCTGCGATCGTAAGCGCAGTCAGGATCATCACAAAAGGAAGAGGTCATGTAACCAACGTTGAGAAATTATGAACCTGACGGAATGAAGAACAACAATCAATAAATGATAGAATCAACTGATGGAACAGAGAAAAATTAAATTTTCGTTGCTCTACCGGGACATGTGGCAGTCGTCGGGAAAGTATATGCCCCGTGTAGATCAATTGGTAAAAGTTGCCCCCCATATTGTCGAGATGGGATGTTTTGCCCGGGTGGAGACCAATGGGGGAGGTTTTGAGCAGATTAACCTGTTATTCGGAGAGAATCCCAATCGTGCGGTCAGGCAGTGGACCAGACCTTTTCGTGAAGCCGGCATTCAGACACACATGCTCGACCGGTCGCTGAACGGGTTGCGGATGAGTCCTGTGCCTGCGGATGTTCGCAAGCTGATGTATCGGGTGAAGAAGGCGCAGGGTACCGATATTACCCGTCCTTTTGACGGATTGAACGATGTGCGCAATATCCTCGATTCGATCAGGTATGCCAAGGAAGCGGGCATGATTGCCCAGGCCGCGTTAAGCCTGACGTATTCAAAAATTCATACGGTCGATTATTTTGTCAATATGGCCGAAGAACTGATCAAAGGCGGCGCCGATGAAATATGCCTGAAGGACATGGCCGGCATTGGTCGACCGGCCTGGTTGGGAAAGATCGTTGCAGGAATCAAAAAGTCGCATCCGGAGATCCCGATTCAGTATCACTCCCATTCCGGACCCGGATTTGCCATGGCCTCTATTCTCGAGGTTTGCCGGGCCGGCGTCGAATACGTTGACGTGGGGATGGAGCCGTTGTCGTGGGGGACAGGCCATGTCGATCTATTGGCGGTGCAGGCGATGCTGAAGGACGACGGTTTTGACGTTCCCGACATCAACATGGACGCGTATATGAAGGTGCGGAGCCTGACTCAAAGCTTCATCGACGACTTTCTTGGGTATTACATCACGCCCAAAAACCGGTCTATGAATTCCCTGCTGATTGGTCCGGGATTGCCGGGCGGAATGATGGGTTCGCTGATGGCTGACCTGGAGAACAACCTGGAAAGCCTGAACAAATGGAAGGTCAGGAACGATCAGCCCACGCTGACCCAGGATGAGTTGCTGGTGAAATTGTTTGATGAAGTCACGTACATCTGGCCCATGGTCGGATATCCCCCGCTTGTTACCCCCTACAGCCAGTATGTGAAGAACCTGGCGCTGATGAATGTCATTCAGCTTGAAAAAGGAAAGGAACGCTGGAGCATGATTGCCGATAATATCTGGGACATGCTGATGGGTAAAGGAGGCAGGATGCCCGGGGAACTGGCGCCCGAAATCAAGACGCTGGCCAGGGAACAGGGACGGGAGGAGTTCACGGATCATCCGCAAAGTCTTTATCCGGATGCCTTGGATGTTTTCCGCCGGGAGATGGAGCAGAATGGCTGGGAGACGGGACCGGACGACGAGGAATTGTTTGAACTGGCCATGCATCCTGAGCCATACCGGGCATACCGGTCGGGTGAAGCAAAAAGAACGTTTGAAACAGACCTTGTCAAGCGCCGTGAGGAAGGCGGTGGCCTGCTGGAAGGAACAAGAAAGGAAGTTGTTTCAGTTCCTGTCGCAGAAGCCGGATTTGCTCCCGCCATGCTTTTCGTGGACGTCAATGGTGAGAAATTCAAGGTTTCCGTTTCGTATCATGAGGATATGCAGGATGTATCCTCCTCAGAAACAGAAGATTTATCCCTGGATAAGACGACTGCCGCGGATGAAAACGGGAGTCCTAAAGAAATCCTGGCGCCTCTTGAAGGGAAGTTCTACCTGACCAAAGAGAGTGCTGAGGTACCGCTGAAGGTCGGTGACCACATTCACGAGGGTAGCCTGATCGGCTACATCGAGGCCATGAAAACATTCAATGCCATCCGGTCTGATGTGTCCGGAAAGGTCACTGAAATCCTTTTGGACAGCGGCTCTGAAGTAGAGGAAGACGATGTTTTGGTAAGAATCCGGTAAATCGTAGCAGCGTATGTCAATTTTTGAAACACTTTATAAAATGACTGCCTTCCAGGCAATCATGGATCATCCGGGAACCCTGCTTATGCTGGCGATCGGAGGCTTGTTGCTGTACCTGGGTATCCGGAAGAATTATGAGCCCCTGCTGCTGGTTCCCATCGCGTTTGGGTTGATCCTGGCTAATCTGCCGGGTGGTGGCATGGGGGTTGTCCCTGCCCACATGGTTCAGATCGACGAACATCGTTACATGAACCTGTTCGAGATCGCCCATGAATATGGCATCATGAATTTCGTGTATTATTCACTCATCAAGACCGGATTCCTGCCCCCGATCATTTTTATGGGTGTAGGGGCGTTGACCGATTTCGGTCCCATGTTGCGGAACCTTCGGCTGTCTCTTTTCGGGGCAGCAGCGCAACTTGGAATTTTCACGGTGCTGATTTCAGCGATCCTGATCGGCTTTACGCCTGGCGAAGCGGCATCCCTGGGGATCATTGGCGGTGCGGATGGCCCCACGGCCATTTACACCACCATCAAACTGGCCCCGCACCTGCTTGGCCCGATCGCCATTGCCGCTTATTCCTATATGGCCCTCGTCCCGGTGATCATTCCCCTGGTGACCCGTCTGACCTGTTCGGAGAAAGAACTCCGCATTAACATGAAGGAAATGGACAAGCGCTATCCGCCCCGGCATACCATTAAGAATTTGCGGGCCGTGAAAATCGCTTTTCCCATCATCCTGGGTATTGTCATCGCCCTGTTTGTCCCGTCTTCCGTTCCGTTGCTGGGAATGCTGCTGTTCGGAAACCTGATCAAGGAAATCGGGGTGAATGTGGCACGTTTATCCGACGCAGCCACGGGCTCAATTTTAAATACGGCGACGATCTTTTTGGGACTCGCTGTCGGCGCAACCATGACCTCCGAAGTTTTCCTGAATTTTCAGACGATCATGATCGTGGTCGGTGGTTTCCTGGCGTTTGCGATCTCCATTGGCGGAGGTATTATGGCGGTCAAGGTCTACAACTTGTTTGCCAAAAAGAAAATTAACCCGCTGATCGGTGCGACCGGTTTGAGTGCCGTGCCGATGGCTTCGCGGGTGGCCAATGAGATTGCGATTCAATACGACGCAAAAAACCATGTTCTTCAGTATTGCATGGCCAGTAATATTTCGGGGGTGATCGGTTCAGCGGTAGCTGCCGGCGTGCTGATCTCATTTTTAAGTTAAGAACAGGAAATCATTCCAGGTGATCGTTTTTCCCTGCAGAATGATTACTTTTACGAGCAGGAGAGAAATGGTCCTCTCCTGTTTTGTTAAACTAATCGACTAACATGAACATTAAAATTCAGGAGATTGCAGAAAGGCTGAGGGGGTTTCGTGATGCCCTGGATCTTTCCCAGGAGGCCTGCGCCGAGGCGTGCGGCGTCAGTCTCAGCCAATACCAGGAATACGAGAGTGGCCGTTCGGACATCCCGGTCACGTTCCTGTACCGGTTCTCAACAGCCTGTAACCTCGAGTTTGCAGCGTTGCTGACCGGCGACATGCCCAGGATGACCTCCTACTCACTCACCCGCAGGGGAACCGGAATAGCCGTCGAACGACGAAAAGAGTACCGGTACCAGGCACTGAACGAAAGTTTCATTCAAAAAAAAGCACAACCGTTTATCGTAACCGTTGGTCCGGATCAGGCAGGGAAGTCTTTTCCCTTGTATCAGCACGAGGGACAGGAATTTAACCTGGTGCTGAAAGGTCGTTTGCTGATCCGCCTGAAAGACCGGGAGCTCATCCTGGAAGAGGGGGATTCGTTGTGGTTTAATTCAGGGTTACCGCATGGCATGAAAGCCCTGGATGGGAAAGGAGCAGAGTTTTTAGCGATGATTTTTTGACAAGCAAGATGAGATTAATAGATCGTTATATCAGGCAGAGCAGGTTTGAGAACCTGGCTGACTTCATTGAAAATTTGGAATTTCGCATTCCGGAGCAGTTTAATTTTGGGTATGATATCGTCGACGAGTATGCCAGGCTGGAGCCTGAAAAGCTGGCGCTGGTCTGGACCAATGACAAAGGCGGGCACCGCGACTTCACCTTCGCGGATATGAAAACGCATACGGACCAGACCGCTTCCTGGTTTCAGTCGCTTGGCATTGGCCGGGGCGATAAGGTGATGCTGATTTTAAAGCGGCGTTTTGAGTTTTGGTACTGCATCATTGCCCTGCATAAAATCGGAGCGATCTGCATTCCCGCCACGCACCTGCTCAAGGAAAAAGATATCGTGTACCGTAACCAGGCCGCGGGAATTAAGGCGATCGTGGCGGTGGGCGACGAGGGACTGCTGGAGCAGGTCGATCTGGCCATGACGCAGTCGCCAACCGTTAAACAGAAGATTTCCGTGGGGCCTGTTGTTCCGCGGGGGTGGCATGACTTTGCGGCCGGTATCGCACAGGCCCCTCCCTTTTGTCGTCCCGGGGTCACGCCCGCAAATTCCGACATTTCGTTGTTGTACTTCACATCCGGCACGACCGGTAATCCGAAGATGGTCGCGCACGATTTCGCGTATCCGCTCGGGCATATCGTGACGGCCGCGTATTGGCAAAACGTTCAGGAGAACGGTTTGCATCTGACGGTTGCCGAGACCGGATGGGCCAAGGCCGTGTGGGGTAAACTGTACGGTCAGTGGCTCGCCGGGTGCGCGGTATTCGCGTATGACCATGAAAAGTTTTCACCGTCCGACATGCTTGAAATGATCAGCAGGTACCGGGTCACTTCTTTCTGCGCACCCCCGACGATCTACCGGTTCATGATCCTGGAGGATTTTTCAAAATATGACCTGTCGTCCCTGAAGTATTGCACGGTGGCAGGCGAGCCGCTCAACGCGGAAGTTTATAACCGGTTCCTGGAGTTAACCGGTATCCGGCTCAAGGAAGGTTTCGGCCAGACCGAGTCGGTGGTTTCCATTGCCACCTTCCCGTGGATGGAAACCAAACCCGGCTCCATGGGTGTCCCGAATCCTTCTTACGACATCAGGCTGCTTCATCCCGAAAACAGGTTGTGCGAGGACGGCGAAATTGGCGAGATCGTGATCTGCACGGGAAACTGCGTGCCGCCGGGGTTGTTCAGGGAGTATTATGGCAATGAAGAGCAGACCCGTTCATCCTGGCATGATGATTACTACCATACGGGCGATTTGGCCTGGCAGGATGAAGACGGCTACTACTGGTTCGTGGGACGGGTCGACGACATTATCAAAAGTTCAGGATACCGCATCGGGCCCTTTGAGGTGGAAAGTGCCCTGATGGAACACCCTGCGGTTGTTGAAT
>CAZANK010000008.1:0-17926 GCA_964486235.1 uncultured Prolixibacteraceae bacterium
GGCGGCGGCGGCGGACAGCCGTTTTATGCCACTGCGGGAGGAAAGGATGCTGCGGGTATCGATGCCGCCATTCAAAAGGCAAAGTCATTTGTCGCGTGAAAAGGTGGAGAAAGAAGATTTCTTCGTGAAAGGTGAGCCAACAAAAGTTTCGGATAAGTGTTCATGTTCATGCATCAATTTTGAAGGCCCTTTTCTTTGTGGTCACAAATGTGTTGCCTGTTTTATTTTTTTTAATTTTGAATATTCTAAACGGGTTCTTTCATGAGGAAAACAGTCCGGTTTCTGATCTCCATGCCATGGATGGGTTTCTTGTTGTTGGTGATGGCGTTTTCGATGGCCATCGCGACGTTTATCGAAAGCAGTTGGGGCACGGATGCCGCCAAAGCACTTATATACAACACGCATTGGTTTGAATTCATCTTTATGCTCCTCGGAACCAGTTTGGTGGCCAATGTGGTCCGTTATAAAAGTTATGCCCGCGGAAAACGTTCGGTTGGCGCGTTTCACCTGTCTTTCATCCTGATCGTGCTTGGTGCGGGAATTACACGTTACTTCAGTTTTGAAGGCATGATGCATATCCGTGAAGGACAGCACGCCGATTCGATCATTTCGACCGACAGTTACTTGACGGTGAATGCCGGAGGACAACTCGTGAAGGAAAAGGTATTGTTTTCGGAGCTTACACCGGGCGGGTTCGATGAGACGTTGACCGTTGAAGGGAAACCCCTGCGCTTCAAGTCCGTTGGGTTTGTGAAAAATGCCCGGCGCACGCCTGTTGAGCATCCCGGAGGTTCTCCCCTGGTTGATCTTGTGATTTCGGCAGGACAGGGGATGCAGAGCTTTTCGTTTCAGCCGGGCGAAAAAATTGACCTGGGACCGGCAGTCGTTGGGTTTAGTCCCGGTGCCGGTATCCGGTTCGAGCAGCAGGGTGATTCGCTGTTTGTCGTTGCCGACCGCGATCTGGAGATCCGCAGTATGGGAGGTGAGGAACCTGTGCCGTTCCCGGCCGGCACGCGCAGTCCCGTGAAGCCGATGCACCTGTACGCGTTCGATAGTTGCCTGCTGATGGTCAGGAAGTTCTACCCAAAGGCACTCATCCGGGTTACGCGTGACCCGTCGGGAAATTCGTCTGAGGATGCGGTGATCGTAGAGGTATCGGACGGCGCACAGAAAAGGATTGTGAACGTATTTGGGAGGAGAGGCCAGGCCGGTGATCCGGTGACTTACATGGCCGGTAAGACACCGGTAAAACTGACATATGGCTCGGAGCCTGTTCCGTTGCCTTTTAAACTGCACCTGAGGGATTTCCAGTTGGAGCGGTATATCGGTTCCGACAGCCCTTCATCTTTCGCAAGCGAAATGACGCTGACCGATCCGGAAAGGGATGTGCACCGGGATGTTCGGATTTTTATGAACAACACCCTGGAATACAGGGGATATCGCTTTTACCAGTCGTCGTATGATCAGGATGAACTGGGGACGGTCCTATCGGTGAACAAGGATTTTTGGGGTTCCCTGATCACGTATGCCGGCTATTTTCTGATGACGCTGGCGATGATCCTCTCCCTGCTCAACAAAAATTCCTATTTTGGGCATCTGGTCCGTCGGCTGAAGACCATGAGTCCGGCAAAGGCCGTGGTGCTGTTCGCGGTATTAGGCCTGTTTTCGGGCACTGCCAGGGGGAATGACGCGGCTGTGGCGGGAATTCCATCGCTGGATAAGCAGCTTGTTGCTGATTTCGAGGAACTTTGGGTACACGGACGCGACGGACGGATAGAGCCCATGGCGACGCTGGCCGGGGAGGTCCTCCGGAAGGTGAGCCGGAAGCCGTCCTTTCACGGGAAATCGCCTTCGGAGGTTGTTCTCAGTATGTATCTTTATCCTGAGCTCTGGCGAACCGTTCCCATGATCAACGTGGAGAAGGAGGTTGCTTCCCGCCTGGGCGTCACCGGGGATCGTGCTGCGGCAGCCGATTTTTTTGATCAGGAAGGTCATTACCGGCTTTTGCAGGAAGTACAGGCGGCCTACAGCAAGATGCCCGCATTCCGGAACCAGCTCGAAAAGGAACTGATCTATACCGACGAGCGGATCAACATCTGTTTCATGATCTATAAGGGCGGGTTTTTTACCTTTTTCCCGCCTGTGAACCAAAAAGATGCCTGGTTTGCCGCCGGGAGTCAGCCAACGGGTTATCCCCGGGCCGACTCGCTTTTCGTGAACCGGAGCTTTCAATTGCTGAAAGAAGCGCTGGAAGGGCGGGGAGACGTTGATCCCCGACAGATACTGTCGGCCATTGTTTCTTTTCAGGAGAAATTTGGCCGCGAAATCCTGCCTTCTGCTCAAAAGAAATCGGCAGAGCTGACCTATAATACATGGCAGCCGTTTAAGCGTTTATTTCTCTGGTACCTGCTCTTTGGATTCGTTCTCCTGCTGACGCTGTTCGTGAACATTTTCAGGCAGAAGGCCATGGGCGGAAAAACAGCGTTGACCTGGACGATCTTTATTGTCGCGGGCTTTTTGTTCCATACCGGCGGACTGATCCTGCGCTGGTATATCGCGGGACATGCTCCCTGGAGCAACGGCTACGAATCGATGGTCTACGTGGCATGGGCAGCGATGCTCGCCGGCATCGTCTTTGGCCGCAAATACCCCATGGTATTGGGTACGGGCGCATTCCTGTCGGGACTGGTTTTGTTTGTGGCCCACCTCAACTGGATGAACCCCGAGATTACCCACTTGGCGCCTGTGTTGAAATCACACTGGTTACTGATCCATGTGGCGGTCATTACAGCCAGCTACGGGTTTATCGGATTGAGCGCGTTTCTCGGAATCCTGGTGCTGGTCCTTTATGCCCAGATGAATGAGCGGAACAGAAATACCACCGGGCACTTCATTGAACAACTGACGATGATTAGCGAAATGTCGGTCATCCTTGGGCTTTACATGCTCACCACCGGAACTTTCCTGGGCGGGGTCTGGGCCAATGAAAGCTGGGGGCGATACTGGGGCTGGGACCCGAAGGAAACCTGGGCACTGATCACGATACTCATTTACGCGTTTGTGGCCCATATACGGCTTATCCCCCCGCTCAGAGGACGATATAATTATCATCTGGCAACCGTGATCGGGTTTAGCTCGGTCTTGATGACCTATTTCGGGGTGAACTATTTCCTGAGTGGCATGCATTCTTACGGGAAAGGGAGCGTGGACGGAATCAGCGGGTCAGTCTATGTGGTTGCGGCAGTAATTTTCGGATTAATCCTGCTTTCATATGCAAAATTCAAAAAATTTGAAGAAGTCCGTGAGTGACGTCACACGGACGTTTGACATTCTTGACCGGTACCTGGCGGAGTTTCCGCGTCAGGATGCACTCGGCGGCAAAGACAACCACGGAGAATGGTATACCTACTCCACTGCCCAGTATGTTGAAAATTCGCGTTATTTTGCCATGGGTATGCTGGCCATGGGACTTCCGCGCGGGGCAAAAGTGGCCACCGTGACCAATAACCGGCCCGAATGGAACTTTGCCGACATGGGACTGGCCATGGCCGGGATGATCCATGTTCCCATTTATCCGACGATTGGGAATGATGAGTATCATTATATTCTTGAACATGCAGAAGTCCACCTGCTGATCGTGGGCGACAAAAAGCTTTTTGATAAACTCAGTGCGGTTATCACGGACATCGGGAGTGTGAAGGGCGTGTTTTGTTTTGAACCCGTTGATGGCTGTCCTTCCGTTCAGGATATCCTTGACCTTGGAAAAAGCAACACGGTTGAACGGTCGGATGAGCTTGAGCAGATCAAAGCATCGACGGACCCTGACGATGTGGTCACGCTGATTTATACCTCAGGCACAACGGGGGTACCCAAAGGGGTCATGTTGTCGCACCGCAACCTGGTGTCTAATTTTACGGCGCACGCAAGGCTGCACAACCTGGGGGAAGGGCATCGCGTGATCAGCTTCCTTCCCCTGTGTCACGTGTACGAACGCAGTATGAATTATCATTTTCAGTACAAGGGAATGGCCGTGTATTATGTTTCCAACCTGGGACAAATCGTGGCAGCGATCCGGGAGGTCAGGCCGCACATGTTCAATTCCGTTCCCAGGCTCCTGGAGCGGGTATACGACGGTTTTATTTCAAAAGGAAATGAACTGGGCGGGTTAAAAAAGATCATCTATTTCTGGACGATCCGGATTGCCCGCCATTTTGACTATCAAAAAAAGCTGAATATTTTCAGATGGTTGCAGCGAAAAGTCGCTGATAAACTGGTTTATTCAAAATGGCGGGAAGCACTGGGCGGCAACATTACCTATATTGTTTCAGGGGGCGCTGCGCTTCAGCCAAGAATACTCAAAGTTTTCGGAATGGCGGGAATAAAAGCCCTTGAAGGTTACGGCCTGACGGAAACATCGCCCGTGATCGCGGTCAGCAACCCGCTGACCGGCGAAATGAAAATTGGCACCGTCGGTCCGGTGTTGCCGGGCGTGCAGGTGAAAATCGCCGATGACGGAGAGATCCTCTGCAAAGGTCCCCTGGTCATGAAAGGCTACTATAAAGATCCGGAATTGACAGCGCAGGTCATTGACCAGGGCGGATGGTTCCACACCGGCGATATCGGAATACTTGACGAGGGGAAATACCTCCGGATCACGGACCGGAAAAAAGAAATGTTCAAGATGTCGGGGGGAAAATACATCGCACCGCAAATGATCGAGAATAAACTGAAAGAATCGTTTTTCATCGAGCAGGCAATGGTGATCGGCGAAAACCAGAAGTTCGCAAGTGCACTCATTTCACCCAATTTTGAATACCTGCACGATTGGTGTGCCGGGCACCATATCCGTTACCGGGACAATTCTGAACTGATCAGTAAAAAAGAGGTGTTGCAGCAATACCACCGTGAAGTGGAAAACATCAACAAGACCATCGGACAGCACGAGGAAATCAAACGCTTCAGGCTTGTTGTCGAGGAATGGTCGCCTCAAACCGGCGAACTTTCGCCAACCCTAAAACTGAAGCGCCACCTTCTGCTGAAAAATTATGCCGAGACGATCGACGAAATTTACGCCGTTTCCAAACCAGACCGGCACCGGGGCAATGGCCTGAACGGGATCAGGCTCCCCCGGGTCAACCTTCGCGTCGACCTGAACGAACTGAAAAGAAAACTCAAGTGGTAATTGAAGATGCAATAAACCAATATACATAATGAAAAATAAAAAGGGGTTCTTAACCCCTTTTTATCATTGATTTATATGTTCATGATAAACTTTTTTTAGCCAGGGCAGCAACAGCAGGATCACGATAAAGGCGGCTGCAGTGAGCACGGCATTCGTGAGGAAGAAGTTGGATTTCTTTTCAAAGACATCCCACATTCCCGACAGGACCCCGGATAATTTGTTCCCGATGGCAGTCGACAGGAACCAGCCGCCCATCATGAGGGCCGCGATCCGCCTGGGCGCCATTTTGGAGACCAGCGACAAACCCATCGGACTGAGGCATAGCTCGCCGGCCGTGATGACTCCGTAAACACCGAACAGCCAGGCGGCCGAAGCTTTCTCCGCGCCGTTGGCCGAAACGACTGCCGCAACCACGATCACCAGCCACGACAGGGCCGAGATCAACATCCCCAACGCAATTTTTCCCGGCGTGGAGGGTTCCTTTTTGCGTCTTCGGAGATAACTGAAAAAGGCCACCACCAGCGGCGTCAGAATAATGACGAAGAAAGGATTGATCGACATTTGGAGTTCGGTGGGCCATAAAACCAGTTTCCCGTGTTGCCGGAGATCAGCATCCTTGACCTTTTCCCATTCCGCATCGGTCAGGTCGGACGGCTTGCCTTCCAGATTTCCGGAGGGGAAGGGCTTATGATAATTGTCAAAGTAATAAGCCGGGCCCGTTTTTGTTCCCTGGTCCTTGCCATGCACGCCAACGGCCCGCCGTTCCCTGGGCAGGGTAGATACTTCTTCCGTGCCGGCAACGGTGTTGATCACCTTTTCCATTCCCGGCCCCAATTCCCGGTCGGTGTTGTTCTTTGCCCAGTAGGTGAGGGCTGAACCATTTTGATGGAATACCGCCCAAAAAATGATGACGATGCCAAAGATGGAAAGTAACGCTGCGATCGGTGCTTTTTCCCGGGAGGATGCCGATCGCCAGGTTTTGTAAAAGAAATACAACACCGGGAGGCAAAAGAAAAGGAAGGCGTCATTGGAATCCGAGCCAAAAACATTTCCGGGGATCAGCCATCCCAGCGCGGCGGCAACAAAGGCCGGAAGAAATAAAAGGGTGACCATTTTACTGAACGGAAGGTCTTCTTCCCGTTTGGGAGATATTTGATCGGCTTCTTTAATTTCGGGGACCCGCCAGTTCCCGTAAGCAAACCAGACCAGTCCGATGAGCATCCCGATTCCGGCGGCAGCGAAAGCCCATCCCCAGCCGTAGGTGAGCCGCAGCCAGGCTGCGATAAAATTGCAAACAAAGGCGCCCACATTGATGCCCATGTAGAAAATATTGTATCCGGAATCTTTCAGATGCAGGTATTCGGGTTTCTCATAGAGTTTTCCCAGCAAGACGGATACATTGGGTTTGAACATGCCGTTGCCCAGGATGATCAGGAGCAGGGACAGGTAAAAAGCAGGCATGTTGCCGGGGATGGAGAGCCCGATATAGCCAAACGCCATGAGGATACCCCCGAAATAAATTGACCTGCGGTAACCGAGCAACCGGTCGGCCAGCAACCCTCCAAAAAAGGGGGTCAGGTAAGCCAGCGCCAGATAGGTCCCGTAGATATCGGCGGCTTCCTTGTTGCTCATGCCAAGCCCGGCAAATTTGCCCGATTCGGGCGCGATCATGTACAGCGTAAAAATGCCGAGCATCAGGTAATATCCAAAACGCTCCCACATTTCCGTGAAAAAGAGGATCATCAATCCTCGCGGATGTTTGGTGTTTGCCATCTTGATTCAGATTTAGGAGGTGTAAAGATATCAAAAAAAGGCACAGGATTGAGCTATTCTATTAGGGTACGAAATGCAAAAGTTTTTTCTTTCATAGTCTGTTTTTGAAAAAAGTGGATTAATTTTAGGAATCGAACGGATGCAAAAGGAAGAATGAAAAATACACCTGCATGAAGATCTTTACCACCAGACAAATTGCCGGTATTGACCGGTATACCATCCAGCATGAGCCTGTTTCGGATATTGACCTGATGGAGAGGGCGGCGGGCCAGATCGTTGACTGGCTGGTCCACCATATTCCCGTCGGGAGAAAGCTGCTGGTCTTTGCCGGGCCGGGGAACAACGGCGGTGACGCGATGGCTGTAGCCAGGATGATGGCAATCCGGAATTACCCGTGTGGGTTGTTTCTGCTTGATTTCGGAAAAGAACTGAAAGGATCGCCGGCGATAAACTTCGGCCGGCTGGAAGAACAAAAGAAAGTAGCCATAACGCGGATGACGTCGGTGGCTGACCTGCCCGAAATGCGGTCGGACGATGTGGTGGTGGACGGCCTCTTTGGCTCAGGATTGACCCGGCCGCTCGATGGCCTGGCCGAAAAAGCGGTGGCCGCCATCAATGCTTCAGGGGCACTTGTCGTGGCGATCGACATCCCAAGCGGATTGTTTGGCGAAGACAATTCTTCCAATCTGCTGTCCGGAGTGGTCAGGGCCGGGCACACCCTGACGTTCCAGTTTCCGAAATTAAGCTTTTTTTTTCCGGAGCATGAGCCGTTGCTGGGGCAGTGGGAGGTGTTGCCCATCGGGTTGCATCCCGAGGCCATCGCCTCGGCCGAAACGCCGTATTCATGTTTGAATCCCGGGTTGATCGCCCCGAAACTGGCGAGGCGAAGCAAATTTGTGCACAAGGGAAATTTTGGCCATGCCCTGCTGATTGCCGGATCACGCTGCACGATGGGGGCCGCCGTGCTGGCTTCAAAAGCCTGTCTGCGAAGCGGCGTGGGTTTGCTGACTACCCACGTCCCTAATCCGGCTGTCCCGGTCATTCATGTGGCTGTTCCGGAGGCCATGTGCTCGGCCGACGCATCCGATCTGATGTTCACGGAGTTTCCCCCGTTGGCGACCTTCACTGCTGTTGGCGTGGGACCGGCGATTGGCATGAAACCTAATTCGCAGCGGGCGTTGCACGACCTCCTGGAGAAGCGGCCGGAAAAGATCGTGCTCGACGCCGATGCGCTCAATATTCTTTCCTGTCGGCCTGAATGGCTCAGCCTGCTTCCCGAAAATGCCATCCTGACCCCTCACCCGAAGGAATTTGAACGGTTGGCGGGGGCGTCGCCCGACTCGTGGTCACGGTTGCAACTGCAAATCCGGTTCTCCAAAACATACAACGTGATTGTCGTCCTGAAAGGAGCCTATACTTGTATCACCTTTCCCCGGGGAGCGGTGTTCTTCAACACAACCGGCAACCCGGGGATGGCCACCGCCGGCAGCGGCGATGTGCTCACCGGACTGGTCCTGGGCTTGCTGGCCCAGGCATATTCCCCGGCTGACGCGGCGTTGATCGGGGTCTATGTACACGGCCTGGCCGGAGACCTGGCCGCCAGGGAAACAGGATACGAAGCCCTGACCTCCGGCGATTTGATCCGTTTCCTGGGGAAGGCATTCCTTCACCTGACTAATCAGTACCCGTGAGACCCTTTACGGCGAAGCAGCGATCTCACCCACTTTGTTCGCGCGGGAAAAGGGATTTTCCCGCCGGAAGATCCCGTGAAACGGGTGTGAAGGAAAGAAATCGTGATTTTTATGACCGAAAAGCGCTTTTTTTGACGCGATAAAAGCTATTTTTGGGATAAGAAAAAACAGAGAAATGAAGACAGGATACATCGTGGGTTTAATCTTTATGATTTTGGGCAGCAGTGCTGTCGCACAGCGGACTGAGAAAAAGGAAGGGGTTCCGGCATTCACCAATGGCGTTGTTTACAGCTTGCCGAGGACGGGCATCCGTATTTATGTCACGGCAACCCGGGAAAAGTTCTTTTTCGGGCCGTATCATGACTATGCCGAAGTGCTGCTGGGTATTAAAAATGCGCCGTCATCGGACAGGGAAACCTGGACAATCAATGATATCCGTGTAGAGACGTTCAGTGAGCCGGATCCGGGACAGGTACACAGGACTTCCGGACAGGCTGCCGCTTTGATCAGCCTGACACCTTCAGGGACACTCGCCGGAATCAATGCCACCGTTGAAACCCCGGAAGAGCGATTTCCTGTGGCCACCTTCCTGGGAGATACCAAGGCTCCGTCGATACCGTTCACGGACCTGTCCCTTAATTCTTTCTTTGAGAAGGTGGATTCCGCCAATAGAAATGCCCTGGTGATCAAATCGTTTGAGGAAAAGGTACAGGAAGCGGCCCATACCATCACCAAGCTGCGGAAGCGCCGTTTCAAGACACTGGCCAACGGGTATGATGAACAACTGCCCGACGGGCGCGCGTACGAAGTCATGGTCGAAGAACTGGACAAGCTGGAAAAAGAGTATGTGGCGCTGTTTATCGGGAAGACCTATAAAAAGACCTTCGAGTACTGCTTTGACTATATCCCGGAGAACAATCCGGGCGCGGGAGAGGTCGTCTTTCGCTTTTCAGAAGGAAAAGGGGTCCTGCCGGTATCCGACATGAGCGGCAAGCCGATCGTGATCGAGATGAAGAAGATGGACAACCTGGCTTCGGCACAGGCCAAAGTGGCATCCGCCTCCCCTTCGGTTTCGGGAATTCTTTACCGTGTCCCGGGGAAATCGGAAATCCGGATTCTCAACGGAATCACGTTGATGGCAGCCACCAGGGCCGACATCGCACAGTTCGGCACCACGACGTATCTGCCCGATGAACTGCTGGACGGCAACTACCGGGTTACCTTCCATCCGGCAACAGGGGGAATAAAGAGTATCCTGCAAAAGTAAGCCCCAAAAAGGAGGGTGAACCCGCAACCGGGAGACCGGCAGCTTAGAAGTGAACCTTGCTGCCGGAGACAATTCAACGATTTGGTGAAGTACCAGTAACAAAAAAAATGATGTCCGACGATCGCATTCATCAAACACTGAGGGACTCCGGAAAGGCCCGGTGGACAGCCTTGTTCATTCTTTCGTTTACCATGTTTGGCGCCTACATGTTCACGGAAGTCATATCACCCCTGAAGCCCATCCTCGAAAGAACCTACGGATGGAGTCCCACCGATTTCGGTGCGGTGACCAGCGCGTACGGGTTGTTCAATGTCTTCTTTTTCATGCTCGTCGTCGTGGGATACCTGCTTGACAAGCTGGGGATCCGTTTCAGTACGCTGGCATCGGCGGGCATCATGATCGTTGGCGCGGTCATGAAGTGGATGGCCTTTAAAGGGTTCTTCTCACCTGTCGGCGAAATTGACTTTTTTGGCATTTTTCAACTGAAGGAGCAGGTGTTTTTCGCCACGCTGGGATACGCGGTCTTCGGCGTTGGTGCCGAATACGCGGGGATTGTGGCGACCAAGGCCATCGTCAAATGGTTTGAGGGGCGTGAGGTTGCACTGGCTCTGGGGATGCAGGTGGCGATTGCCCGTCTGGGGTCGGCGGTGCCGCTCGCGTTTGGGGCGCTGATCGCGACCAAAACCTCCGTCCCGTTCTGGATACTGATCACGATTTTGCTGCTGATCGCCGGACTGGCGGCCTTTTTTTATTACAACCTGATGGATCGCAAACTGGACCGGCAGACGAACTCTGCGCGTCCTTCGACGCGTGAGGAAGAATTCAGGCTTTCGGACGTGATGTTCATCATCACAAACGGCGGATTCTGGCTTATCGCTGTTCTTTGTCTGTTGTTTTATTCGGCCGTATTCCCATTTCTCAAATACGGGCCGGACCTGATGGTGAACAAATTCGGTGTGAGTGAAGCCTGGGCAGGGCTGCTTCCCAGCCTGGTGCCGTTTGGTACCATTATCCTGACTCCCTTGTTCGGGAACCTGTACGACAGGAAGGGGAGGGGAGCAAGCATGATGATCCTGGGTTCTTCCCTGCTCATCGTGGTCCACACGATCTTTCTCCTGCCGTTTATTACCAACGTCATCGTTGCGTTCTTCAATATGATCTTGCTGGGGATTGCGTTTTCGCTGGTTCCCTCGGCCTTGTGGCCCTCGGTGGCCAAGATCATCCCGCAAAAACAACTGGGGAGCGCCTATGCCCTGATATTCTGGATTCAGAATATCGGACTGTGGGGAATTCCGCTCCTGCTGGGAATCGTGCTCGATCAGACCAATCCGGGGATTGCCGCTGCCAGGAAAGCCGGCGAACAGGTGACGTATAATTACACGCTGACCTGGCTGATCTTTCTGGGACTTACGGTGGCTGCCTTTTTCATGGCGCTGCTGCTGAAGGCCAATGATCGGAAGAAGGGGTATGGTCTGGAAGTTCCGAATATCAGCGTCCAGGACTGAATGACCCCGAACTTTGATGGCCGGACAAATGTTAAATGAAAAAATACAAGATGGATCAGAATCTTCACAGACTGGAACCCAGGGGAATCTGGGAGAATTTTTATCAGCTTACACGAATTCCGCGCCCTTCACACCACGAGGGCCGTATTCAGGATTTTATCGCTGAATTTGGAGAAAAGCTAGGGTTGGAAACCATGCGCGACAAGGCCGGGAACATCATCATCCGCAAGCCTGCGACGCCGGGGATGGAGAACTGCAAAGGCGTGATTTTGCAGGGGCACCTGGACATGGTGCCTCAGAAAAACAAGGAGAAGGTTCATGATTTCACCAGCGATCCGATTGAGGCGTACATCGATGGCGAATGGGTAAAAGCCAACGGCACCACCCTTGGTTCCGACAATGGCGTCGGCGTGGCGGCTGCCATGGCGGTATTGGCATCCCGGACCCTCGAACATGGTCCGCTGGAAGCCTTGTTTACCGCAAGCGAAGAAACCGGCATGGGTGGCGCCAGGGGGCTGAAGCCGGGGATTTTAAAGGGGGATATCCTGCTGAATATGGATTCGGAGGATGAAGGCGAGTTGTACGTGGGCTGTGCGGGCGGCGAAGATGTCACTGTCCGCTTTGCGTATGTGCCGGAACCCGTGCCGGCAAACGCCCGTGCGTTTAAATTGGAAATAACCGGCTTAAAAGGGGGCCATTCGGGGTTGGACATTATTTTGCAGAGGGGGAACGCGAATAAAGTCTTTTTCCGTTTGGCGGACGAGGCTTTCCGGACAACCGGCGCCCGCCTGGCATCGGTCGACGGAGGTGGCCTGCGTAACGCCATACCGCGCGAAGCCGCGGGCGTGTTGCTGGTCGAAGCTTCCGGCGCAAACCGGATGCAACGCGTTCTCGAAGCCGAATTTGGACGGACCCGGGATGAATTGGCGGCCACGGAGCCTGACATGACCATGAGGCTGAGCGAAACAGCGCTGCCCCCGGACGTGATGGACGAATCCACCCAGGTGAGGCTGACCCGCAGCGTGATCGCTTGCCCCAACGGGGTCGTCCGTTTGAGCGACCATGTTCCGGGCCTGACGGAGACATCGGGTAACCTGGCGCTGATCCGGTCAGACCGCGAGAAAGCCGCTGTTGAGGTTTCTTTCCTGATACGCAGTTCGGTCGACTCGGCGAAGAAAGACCTTGGCCGGAGGTTGGAGGCGCTGTTTACCCTGGCCGGGGCAGAGGTGACCCTTACCGGGGCGTACCCCGGATGGAAACCAAACCTGGAGTCGCCGATCCTGCAGACGATGAAACAGGTTTACCAACGCAAATTCGGAAAAGTTCCCGAGATCAAGGCGGTTCATGCCGGATTGGAATGCGGGATCCTTGGAGGAATTTATCCGCACTGGGATATGATCTCCTTTGGGCCCACGATCCGTTTCCCGCATTCGCCGGACGAGAAGGTGGAGATCGCCTCCGTTCAAAAGTTCTGGGATTTCCTGGTGGAAACGCTCAAACGTGTCCCTTCGAAACAGTCGACCTGATTGGCGGAGGCAGGAGACTGGTAAAACGGGGTAGCTGAGCGGCCCGGATAACATCCGGGCCATACCCGGCAAACAGGAAGAGGTCGCCCGATTTTTCGGACGACCTCTTCGGATAAAAGCGAATTCCGTTATCTTTTACGGTTGATGCCGGACAGATGGTGGTTGATCAGGTTGACCCATTTCCCGGCAAACTGAAGTTCTCCGCTCAGCGTGAGATTGTCCAGATCGGCATCGTAGATGCAAAGGGACATTTCTTTTTGGTTCGAGGCAGCCGGACTAAAGACCAGCTCCAGTTTTTCAACGACATGGACCGTTTCGACGGTGTGCCCGGTCTCTGCCGACCGGCACTTTTTGAATTCTTTCAGATCAATCGTCTGTTGAAAGGAGTTGCCGGCGGTGGTCCGGATGAAGAACAACAGATGGGCATCGGTGTCGATACCCATCACAATGTCGTTCAGGATGTCATATTCAGTGACTTTGCCCTGATTTTGACCGGCGAGATTTTGCAGCGACAGCAGCGTTTCTTTTGCTTTGCTTTTTCTTTTCCGGCTCACGATGATGATGGGCAGGACACAGAAAAATACCAGTACCAAAACGGTAATCAAGGTAATACTGTTAATTTCCATTTTTTTGATTTTTAGATAATGACAGGCAGGAACAGACATGCGGGGTGTCGCTGTTCCGAACCCATGTAAAACGTTTTAAAAGAGTGGCATCCAATTAGAACGATTACCAGAAATCATGAAAGGGAAAAACAATGACCGTGTTGGGAAGGCCGGGAACAATGTTCCCGGCGTATAGCATATAACCGGAACATAACCGGACAATCAGCAATTCGATACTGCGCTGGTGAAGCCGGTAGTCGTCGGTGAAGCCTTTTGGCGAAGGGGCAGGAACGATATTGAAGCCGCTGGTTTGATTCTCCGAAGGAACGGCGTTGAACAACGACGCGGGGATCAACGATGTACTTTCGTCTAACGGCCGGGATTCGCCGCTCTGCGAAAAGCCGGCGACGGGCAACGCGTGACTGCCGCTGTACGGGCCCGCCAGGAGCCCGTACAACAAGATCACCTGGACGGCTGTCATCATTTTAAGTACCCGTTTCATCCTGCAAAGTATAAAAAAGAAGAGAGCCTGTCGGATTGAACGGATCGTCATGTCCGGTGATCATTCTGAAGCAGGCTCTTTTCCTGTCGGGTTCATTCGTCTTCCGGTTTACGGATAATGGTCTGCGCCCTGTTCGGGCCAACCGAAGCGATGGTGACGGGCAAGCCGGTTTCATCTTCAATAAATGAAAGATACTGATTGAATTCTTCGGGGAATTCATTTTCGTGCGTCAGTTTGGTCAGGTCGCACTTCCAACCCGGCAGTTCGACATAAACCGGTTTGACCTTCCCCGTCAGTTCGAACGGGAACGTTTCAATCGTTTCACCGTCGATTTTATAGCCCACGCAGACGTTGATGGTTTCAAAATCGTCGAGGACATCGGCTTTCATCATGAATAACTCCGTGACCCCGTTGATCATGATGGCATATTTCAGGGCGACCAGGTCAAGCCAGCCGCAACGGCGGGGCCGCCCCGTGGTGGAACCGTATTCGTTCCCCGCGTCGCGCAGTTTTTGTCCCGTTTCGTCGAACAATTCGGTCGGGAAAGGTCCCATTCCCACGCGGGTGCAGTAGGCTTTGAAAATACCGTAGACACGTCCTATTTTCTGGGGAGCTATGCCCAGTCCGGTACAGGCGCCGGCGCAAATCGTGTTGGACGACGTGACGTAGGGATACGAGCCAAAATCGATGTCCAGCATCGTTCCTTGCGCCCCTTCGGCCAGGACCGATTGATCTTCACGCAGCAAGCCGTTGATCTGGTGTTCACTGTCAACAAGATGAAACGACTTCAGAATTTCAATACTCTCCATCCATTCTTGTTCCCATTGCGCCAGGGTTTGCTCGTAATCAAAATGAAAGAATTTGTCCAGCAATTCTTTATGTGCACGAACCCGGGCATGATACTTTTCTTCGAAATGATCGATCAGGTCGCCGACCCGAAGGCCATCCCGCCCGATTTTATCCTTGTAAGTGGGACCGATCCCTTTTAGCGTGGATCCGATTTTCGTCTCTCCCTTGGCCGCTTCGGAAGCGGCGTCCAGTAGCCGGTGTGTTGGCAGGATCAAATGGGCTTTTTTTGAAATGAACAGGTTCTTGTGGAGATCAATTCCATGTTTCCCGATGCTTTCAATTTCCGATTTAAAGATCACCGGATCCAATACCACGCCGTTTCCGATGATGTTTATCTTGTTTTCGTGGAAAATCCCGGAAGGAATGGAGTGCAGAACATGCTTGAAATCTTCAATTTCAAGGGTGTGCCCGGCATTCGGGCCACCCTGGAACCGGGTGATCGCATCATACCGGGGGGTTAAAACATCGACGATTTTCCCTTTTCCCTCATCTCCCCACTGGAGACCTAAGATAACATCTACTTTCATGCTTTTTATTCTTGCGTCTTAATACTTATGTCTTGATATTTGTGTCTTGCGTCTGATTAATAAACACACAAAACCATGGAAATCAGACTTTTCATCAGACCGATTTCGACGGCGCCGTTATCCTTTATTTGGCAGTTAAAATTACAAATTATTTTGTCTCGGAATCCAAAAACGGCTGATTAAAAGCAGGCGATTTTCATTTCCTGCCGACGGTCTTATTCCTTTTCCCCATAAATGTATAAGGTATGATGGGATAACTTGAAGTGATACTTTTGACAGGCTTCTTCAATAATTTCCCTGATGCGGGGATCATAAAACTCGTGCACTGTCCCGTTGTGGATATCGATCAGATGGTCATGCTGCATCGTGGCATACGCTCTTTCAAACTGGGCAATATTTTTCCCAAACTGATGCTTGACCACCAGCTTACACTCCAGCAAAAGATCGATGGTATTGTAAAGGGTTGCCCTGCTCACCCGGTAGTTTTTATTTTTCATGGAGATATACAGCGATTCGATGTCGAAATGACCATCCCGCGAGTAGATTTCGTCCAAAATAGCGAAACGCTCCGGTGTTTTGCGGTGTCCGTTTTTTTCCAGGTATTCTGTGAACATATTTTTCACAGTTTCCTTTGTCTTAGGGCTGTTCATATCTAAACTGGCTTTGTACAATGTACAAAAGTATAAATTTTTTATCATAGTTTAGTCTAAATAAAAACTAATCTTCGATTTTTTCAATCCGTTCGATATTTTCTATACCCTTGATTTTCATGAGCCGGGCGATGAGAATATTCAAATCTTCCACATTGTGGATGTAGATGAACAGGTCACCTTCAAAAATGCCGTCATGCGTGTCGAACATGACGGTCCGCATGTTGATGTTACTGAGTTTGGAAATGATGTTGGTGACTTCGTTGACGATGCCGATGCGGTCGAAGCCGCTAAGTTTGAGCCGGCTGAGGTAAGAGCGTTTTTTGAATTTGGTCCATTCGGCGGTGATGACCCGGTCGCCTTGTTGTGACATGAGTTTATTGGCTTGCGGGCAATTTCTTTTGTGAATGATCACGTGGTTGTTTGAGGCGATATACCCCAGGACGTCGTCTCCCGGGATGGGTTGACAACACTGGGCCAGCGAGTAGTTTGACTCTTCGGGGTTTTCGGTGAGGATGAAGGTGTTTTTTTTGTCGATTTTTCGTTCGGGGAGTTCAAATTCAACGTCGTTTTGGTTCTCTTTTTTCCGGTTAAAGGTGAGTTTCCAGTATTTTGCCAGTTTATTCTGCCGCCGGGTTTTCAGGATTTGTTCGAGGTCTTCAAAGTCGATGAACCCCATGCCGGCATGGGCGTACAATTGGTCTTTATTGGAGAGGTTATAATAGGAGGCGAGTTTTTTCAGGGTGTCGGACGACGGCTTGATGTTGTATTGCTTTAGTTTATCCTCGATGATTTCGCGGCCTTCTTCGAGGTGCTTTTTCTTGTCCAGTTTAAACGCTTGTTTAAGTTTTGTTTTGGCCTTTACCGTGATGATGAACTTAAGCCAGGCAATGTCGGGCCGCTGGGTTTTGGAAGTCAGGATTTCTACCTGGTCGCCGCTCTCCAGCACGTGACTGACGGGGACCAGCCGGTGGTTTATTTTTGCCCCGATACAATGATTCCCCAGGTCCGTGTGGATTTCATATGCAAAATCGATAATCGTTGCCCCCTTGGGCATGGTGATCATCTTTCCTTTTGGTGTGAACACGACAATTTCGGACGAATAAAGGTTCATCTTGAATTCGTCGAGGAATTCCAGCGCGTCCAATTCCGGGGTACGGAGCATTTACCTGATTTTCTCAAGCCATTTGTCCAGCTCCGATTCGGTTGCCTGGACACCCTTGTACCGGTAATGGGCCGCGAAGCCCCGTTCGGCGATGGCATCCATGCGTTCGGTCCGGATCTGGACTTCCACCCATTTCCCCTGAGGCCCCATGACGGTTACGTGAAGGGCTTCGTAGCCATTGGCTTTGGGCATGGTGATCCAGTCGCGGATCCGGTCCGGTTTGGGCTTATAGATATCGGTGATCAGTGAAAGGATGTCGAAGCATTGTCTTTTCTCCGCCACATGGTCATTGGGCTTGAAGACGATCCGGATTGCCAGTAAATCGTAAATCTCATCGAATGAGACCCCTTTGTTTTGCATCTTTTCCCAGATCGAGTAAATGGACTTCAGTCGCCCGGAGATGTTGAACTCGATGTGTTCTTCTGTCAGTTGTTTTTTGATCGGCTCAATAAACTCATTGACCAGGTAGTCACGCCGTTCTTTCTGATTATGCAGTCTGAATTTGATCAGATTATAGGTCTCGGGCTGGCGGTATTTCAAACTTAAGTCCTCAAGTTCCGTTTTGATGGCATACAGACCCAGCCGATGGGCGAGGGGGGCGAAGATATAAAGGGTTTCGGCGGCTATTTTCAGTTGTTTGGGAGTCGTCATGCTGTCGAGCGTGCGCATATTGTGAAGCCGGTC
>CAZANK010000008.1:18026-20303 GCA_964486235.1 uncultured Prolixibacteraceae bacterium
CGGTCTTCTTCCGAAAACCGCTGACCGAACGAGCGCACCAGGTCATTGTAATAATCTTCAATTAGCCGTTGATCTGCTTTCGTCAGTAATTTGTTAATTTCTTCCATGGGCCTTCCCGGACAATCCGACTGGTAAATATAATCGTTTTCAAAGACAGTTGGATACGGAATCGTTTTAACGGGAAGTAAAATTTACCCTCCATTAAGATAGCGGGCAACTTTCACACGGTCCAACAGCGGAGGCCGCTTTTGGTAAACTGGAAAGACTGAACGGTCCCGCCAAACCGGTGCAGCTTATCAATAACGTGATACCGGGTATTTCCCGGGCAGAAAAAAAACATGAATCCGCCTCCCCCGGCGCCGGAGATTTTTCCTCCCGTGGCGCCCGATTTCATCGCGGCGCCGTAGATCTCATCCAGCCAGGCATTGCTGATCCCGGGCGCCATTTGTTTCTTGAATTCCCATCCCTGGTTCATGAGTTCCCCCAGTCTGTTTAATTCGCTTTTTAGAAGGGCCTCTTTCATCAGGATGGCCATTTCTTTGGTCTTGTGCATGGCGTTGACCGACGTGTCCAGGTTTTCTTTGATACTTTGCTGCTGTTTTTCGATGATGCTGGACGATAACCGGCTTGTGCCGGTGTAGTACAGGATCATATTGAAGGCCAACTCCTTCAGTGTTTCTTCTTTGATACGAAGCGGATTTACGATGACTTTATCGCCGGCAAAAAATTCCATAAAATTGACACCTCCGAACGTGGCGGCGTATTGATCCTGCTTTCCTCCGGCATAGTCCAGGTCGATCCGCTCAACCTGATAGGCCAGGCGTGCCAGATCATATTCCCCCAGCGGCAGGCGCAGCCATTCCATGAATGCCCCGATCACTGCGGTCATAAGTGTCGAGGAGGATCCAAGTCCCGAGCCGGGAGGCGCGTCCACCGAGGTGGTCAGTTCAAAAGACAACGGCTGGTGGGCGTAGTCGCGGACAATGCGGTTATAAATCCCTTTCAGTAAATCATGTTTTCCGTTCAATTCGAGTTGGCTTTTTGCCTCGACAATTTCTGACTCCTTCCGGTCGGCCGAATGAAACAGGATCTTTCCATCCGATTTTGGAATGATCGAAGCGTAAGCGAACAGGTTGACTGTTGCGTTCAGCACGGCACCCCCGTAGAGTTCCGAATAAGGTGAAACGTCAGTTCCGCCGCCGGCCAGTCCGATCCTGAGCGGAGCCATACTTCTGATGATCATGATGGAACGGTTTGGTTAAACACCTCTTCAATGGTACTGACCATGTTGCTCCATGAAAACCTCATTTTTTCCGCTGCCACATTTGCCTCAAATTCCTGTTGCCGCCCATTCCGGTAGAAGTCGGTCAGCGCCGCGGCTACCGCATCTTCTTCCGGACAAACCACGTACCCCACCCGCTGGTCGGGGATGATTTCAGCCAATCCTCCGACGTTGGTGACCAGCATCGGCTTGTCGAAATGATACCCGATCTGGGTGACACCGCTCTGCGTGGCATCCTTATAAGGTTGAACAACCATGTCGGCCGCACAAAAATACGTGTTTACTTCGTGATCGGCAATGAATTTGTCCATCATGATGACGGCATTTCCGATCCCCAGCTTCCCGATCAGTTCAAAATAAGGCCGGGGATTGGTGTAAAACTCACCCGCGACGATCAGTTTCACCGGCATTTGACGCAGCCCGGGACTGGCCATCGCTTTCAAAAGGATATCAAGTCCTTTGTAATCGCGGATAAACCCAAAAAAGAGCAGGTAACGGGACGCAGGATCCAGGCCGAGTTGCTGCAAGGCTTCTGCGCGACTCATCTTTTCCCCGAAATTGTCAAACAGGGGATGCGGACAAAGCGCCCTGGGGATGTCTTTCCGGAAGACGGGGATATCATCGTATACCCGTTGCGACATGGCGACGATCCCATCGATGGCGCGCATAAAATAGCCGGTCAGCAGCCTGTCGCCTGGCCTTTTTTCGTGCGGGATGATGTTATCGGCAATGCAGACCACTTTGGTATGGCGGTTCTTTTGGATACGCCGGATGATCGTGCCAAAGGAGGGGGCCATAAACGGGATCCAGTATTTGAAAATAACCAGGTCCGGTTTCTCCTTTCGGATCCGGTTTCCAACCCGGATCCAGTTCGAAGGATTCACCGCGTTGACCGTTCTTCGGATCGCAAGGCCTTCGGGCGCTCCCCAGTCCGCATACTGCGTTTTCCCCGGGAACAACATGCCCGGATACTGAAGGGTAAAGGTTTCGATGTC
>CAZANK010000009.1:0-20189 GCA_964486235.1 uncultured Prolixibacteraceae bacterium
CGACAGGATCGCGGTGATCGCCGGGCCGTGTCACGCGGAAGAAGTGGCACTGGAACGGTTATCGTACCTGACGATTGCCTGTCCCGACATCACCAGGGCCCGCTACTTTGCCGGCAAGCTGGAGTGTCCTTACATTCGCGCGCACGTGTCGGACGATATTTTCGGGACCGAATACGCGTCGGTCCTGAAAAATGTGATTGCCATTGCCTCGGGAATCGTCAGGGGACTGCGGTATGGCGACAATTTCCAGGCGGTGCTCGTTTCGAATGCCATCCAGGAAATTAAGCGCTTCGTTGACAAAGTGCATCCCATCACGCGCGACATCAAAAGTTCGGCGTACCTGGGCGACCTGATGGTGACCGCGTATTCCCAGTTCTCCCGGAACCGCACCTTTGGGATTATGATCGGAAAAGGATATTCGACACGGTCGGCCCAACTGGAAATGCACATGGTGGCCGAAGGATATTATGCCACGAAATCGATCCATGAGATTAATCAGCGCTATAAGGTTAATCTGCCGATTTGCGAGGCTGTTTATAAAATCTTGTATGAAAATGAAACGCCGGCCGGGGAAATCCGGCGGTTAACTGAAAAATTAAGATAACAATGCAAAACATTTCATTGAAAATTGATCACGCTTTTGTGTCCAAAGAGGCTGTCTTTGGTTATGCCGGGGAATTGAAAGAACATCTTGAGGCGCTTCATCATCAGACGGGTAAGGGAAGCGGTTTCCTGGGCTGGGTAACGCTCCCGTCTGCGATCACAGAAAGTGGGCTTGCAGATTATGAGTCCACGGCGAAATGCCTTCGGGATAAGAAGATCGACCTGCTGGTGGTGATCGGGATCGGAGGGTCTTATCTTGGCACAAAGGCGGTGCTGGATGCCCTTTCCGATAATTTCGCGCCGTTGAAGGGCGATCGTAAGCCACTGGTCGTGTTTGCCGGCCAAAACATGAGCGAAGACTACCTGTATGAGTTGAGAACGCTGTTGAAATCCCGCGAATATGCGCTTGTCGTCATCTCGAAGTCGGGTACCACCACCGAGCCGGCCATCGCGTTCCGGTTGCTGAAACAAGACCTGGAAGAGAAATATGGCAAAGCGGAAGCCCGCACACGCATCGTGGCCATCACGGATGCAGCCCGGGGGGCGCTGAGAAAACTGGCCGACACGGAAGGGTATAAGGCCTATGTGATCCCTGACGATGTGGGCGGACGGTATTCGGTGCTGACGCCCGTGGGACTGGTGGCCATCGCGGTAGCCGGGTTTGACATCCGTGCCCTGGTGCAGGGTGCCGCCGACATGGAAAAGGCTTCGGGGCCGGAGGTGCCCTTTGAAGAGAACCTTCCTGCCCAATACGCCGCAGTCCGCAATGAACTGTACCGGAGCGGAAAACTGATCGAGATACTGGTCAATTACAATCCCAAACTGCATTATTTTGCCGAATGGTGGAAGCAGTTGTACGGCGAAAGCGAAGGAAAAGAGGGAAAAGGCATCTTCCCGGCAAGTGTCGATTTCACCTCCGATCTTCATTCGATGGGCCAATACATCCAGGAAGGGGAGCGCCGCCTGTTTGAAACCGTGATTTCCGTCAGGATGCCTGACGCGGAAGTCAGGATCCCGGCAGACCCTGAGAATCTCGACGGGCTGAATTTCCTGAGTGGAAAACGGGTGGATGAGGTCAACAAGATGGCCGAACTGGGTACGATGCTGGCCCATGTCGACGGGGGCGTGCCGAACCTGTCGATCGAAATGCCGCGGTTGGACGCTTATTGCCTTGGTCAACTGATCTATTTCTTTGAAAAGGCCTGCGGACTGAGCGGGTATCTTCTTGGCGTCAATCCCTTCGACCAGCCGGGCGTGGAAGCCTACAAGAAAAATATGTTTGCCTTGCTGGGAAAACCCGGCTATGAAGAGGCCACAAAAGCAATTAAAGAAGTCGTGAGACGAGGACGCTCCGGGCTTTGAGCTGCGAGCAGGAAGGAAGAAGTCGTGGGCAAGGGAGCCTTGAGCTTTGAGTGGGAAAGAAGAAGCCGTAAGAAGCAGGAACCAGGGAAGCACAGTGCACAGCGTATGCGGCAATGAGGTTTCCGCTGAACTGTGCCCCATGCTTCAATTTTGCAATTCAATCTTCGATGCTGATCCGCTCCTGTTTTTCATGCATGAACCGGATGACATCGTCTTTGGTGATGATTTCCGTTCCTCCTTTAGTCGCGGCGACCAGCGCGCCGGCGGCATTTCCGAATTTCAACGATTCTTCGGGCGAATGCCCGTTCAGGTAGCAGTGCATGAAGCCGGCGGAACAAGCATCGCCCGACCCTACCGTGTCGATCACCTCGACCTGGTATCCGGGGTCATACAAGTACCGGCCTGCATCGGTCAGGATGAATGCCCCTTTTTCGCCCAGGGTGACCAGGATCAGCTTCAGCGGATAGGTTGTGATGACCCTGTGCGCCAGCCCCTGTAAAGAGTCTCCGGGTATACCGGTCAGGTCTTTTAAAAGGAGCAGTTCTTCGTCGTTGATTTTCAGGATATCGGCTGCCTTGATACTTTCGTCGATAACCGGGACTGAATAACAGTCTTTTCTCAGGTTCAGGTCCAGAAATTTCAGCGCCCGCGGAGCCTCTGCCAGCAACGCGTAAAGGGTGTTGCGCGATTGCTCCGTCCGCTGGATAAGCGTACCGTAGTAGATGCAATCAGCTTGTTTGAGGAGTGGAAGCATCGCTCCTCTCAGGACAATATGGTCGTAAGCGACACCCGGGGTAATCGTGAAAACGGGGATTCCCTTTTCATCCAGGACCACAGGCACTGTTCCCGTCGGATACGTGGGGTCGGTCTGGATGTAGTGAACGGCAAGCCCGAGCTTGGTCAATATTTCGCGGGCCTCTTCTCCGTCTTTGTCTTTTCCAACCCGGGAGATCAGAAATCCGTGATCGCCAAACAGGTTTATCCGAAAAATAAAATTGGTGGTTGCCCCTCCCAATACTTTACCTCCAGGCAGCAAATCCCAAAGCAACTCCCCAAAAGCGATGACTGTTTTTCTCATGGTTGACCGGTTGAGATTAGATCACTAGGACACGAAAGCCCTGGATGGATGATGCTGCAGTTTGAATTCAGGTCTTTCAAAGAAGAACTGGTCCTCGCTGAAGGCAGGTTCCAGGTCGTTCAGCCAGATCGCCTGCGGATTGTAACGGGCGAAGAACGGGCGGCCCACCCAGTCGGGGTTTCGGCCTTGCAGGAAATTTAAAACAAATACTTTTTCCCCTCTGATTTTCTGCGTCCCTACGACCTGTATCTTTCCTGGAGCGCACGACATGGAAGGACCGCGTACCGTCCTGCACAGTCCGCTGACCTGTTGGATGGCCTTCCGGTAAACCTGCCATGCTTTTTCAAGGGTCACGGCAAAGTAATCCTGGGCGCCCGTGTTGCGGGCAATAAACATGTAATACGGGATCACTCCCAGGCTGACTTCCTTGCGCCACATTTCTGCCCAGATGGCCGGATCATCATTGATGTGTTTCAACAAGGGAGACTGGGCCCTGATTTGCACGCCTGCGGCCTGCAAGGTGCGTATCGCCTCTTTTGCCGCCCGGGTTTTCAGCGCGCCCGGATGATTGAAGTGGGCCATGACGGCGATGTTGATGCCCCGGGAGGTCATTTTTCTGAAAAGGGAAAGCAACGCTTCGGCGTCCGCGTCATGGGTAAACCGGTAAGGCCAGTACGTCAGCGCCTTTGTTCCGATCCGGATCGTTTTGATATGATCCAGCCCGGCATTCAGGATTGTCTCAAAATAATGCTCAAAGTAACGGGTTGGCATGACGGCCGGATCGCCACCCGTGAAAAGAATATCGGTCACTTCCGGATGCGCCTTCAGGTACCGGACCATCAGGTCGGCATCTTTCATGGCGAATTTAAAACTGTTTAGCGAGAACTGGGGCCACCGAAAGCAAAACGTGCAATAGGCATGGCAGGTCTGACCCTGAGAAGGAAAAAAGAGAACCGTCTCGCGGTATTTATGCTGAATGCCGTTTAAGCGGACACCGTCCATCACAGGAACATTGCTTTCCTGTCCGGCCTGATTGGGATTCAACTGAAGTCTGATCTCGTCGACGGTCCTTCTGATCGTTGCCTTGTCTGCCCCCTGCCTGATCAACGCCGCGACCCGTTCAAAACGTTCGTTCGAAAGCATTCCCTTTTGTGGGAAGTTCAGGATAAAAAACGGGTCGTTTTCAAAATTGTCCCAGTCGATCAGTTCGTCTACCACATAATTGCTGACTTTGAAGGGCAAAACGGTTCCCACAACCTCGATCGTCATTTTCTGTTCCTCACTAAGTCTCTCAATTTGTGAAATTTCTCTAAAATTACTGAGTGTGTAAGCTCTATACTTCATACGCCTGTGATTGATTTTAAATTCACATCAGCGACTAAATAACTGATGATCAATGATTTATTATATATATGGGTTTATTTTTATTCCGCGATGGTCATGAAGTTACAAAAAAAATGCGAAGCGACCAAATTCCGAAGCGGGACGTTGTTGTGGTTGGGGTTTGCGAAGCGGCTCCCGGGAGTGTGTCGCTTACCGTTTTAAGTCCCTGGAGATTGTATGTTTTCCTCAGAGAGGGGACAGGAAAAAGCCTGTAAAAGGTTTGAGGTCCCTAATAGCTCAGTTTTTCGATCCGGCTCGAATCCAGACGGAGAAAAATGAACAAAAGGATGGTGAACGACCACAGGGATGATCCCCCGTAGCTAAAAAACGGCAACGGGATCCCGATTACCGGAACGAGTCCGATGGTCATGCCGATATTGATTGCGAAGTGAAAGAACAGGATCGACGTCACGCTGTATCCGTATACCCTGCTAAAGACAGAACGCTGTCGTTCGGCCAGGAAAAGCAGCCTGGTAAAGAGCGCGACAAACAGGAAGATGACGAACGTGGAGCCCAGGAAACCCCATTCTTCGCCCACGGTACAAAAAATGAAGTCGGTACTTTGCTCCGGAACAAAGTTAAATTTCGTTTGTGTGCCATTCAGAAAGCCTTTGCCGAAGAAGCTCCCGGAGCCGATGGCAATTTTCGACTGGTTGACGTTGTACCCTTTTCCCAGGGGGTCGGATTTAATCCCCAGTAATTCTTCAATGCGCGATTTTTGATGCGCTTCCATCACTTCGTGAAAGACAAAATCGACCGAGAAGGTCATAATCACCAGCGTCAGATAAATGGCGACCGTGACCAGCAGATGGTTAAGCGCTTTTTTATACGCGTATACCGTAAAAAAAAGGGTCACGGGGAGCGATGTGTAAAACAGCATTTTGCTCAGTGAGCTTTCCAGAGCGAGGCTGTGGTCGATGAGCCAGACCACCCCGAAAGCGAGGAGGCAGATCCCGATTGCTTTCAGGATTTCGGTCAGGTGCAGCCGGATAAAATAATGGGTCAGCAAGCCGAAGGCTGCCAGCAGGAGGATTGTTTGCGCTGAGCCAAGCACCAGGGTCAGGATAAACACGACAGCCATCAGGACGGCAAAGAAAAGAACAACTCCGGGCAGTCCTTCCCGGTACAGGACCAGCGCGAAAATCCCGAAAACCAATGACGAACCGGTGTCATTCTGCAGCAGGATCAACGTGACAGGGAGCAGAAGAATGCCGGCGATCACTGCGAGAGACTTCAACTGGGCCAGTTTGAAGTTGTAGGAGCTGGTAAACTTAGCCAGGGCCAACGCGGTGGTGAATTTGGCGAACTCGGCCGGCTGGACGGCAAAACCGCCGATCTGGAACCACGAACGTGATCCTTTGATCTCTTGTCCAAACAGAAGCACGCCGATCAGGAGCAGGATAATCAATCCGTAGAACACGTAGGCAAAAGAGACATAAACGCGGCTGTCGATGATCACCAGGGCCGCGGCAAGGACAAATGCCGCGATGATCCAGATCAGTTGTTTCCCATATCGCTGGCTCATGTCCAGGATGCTGCTGTGTTCTTCATTGTATACCGCGGCGTAAATATTGATCCAGCCCAGGAACACCAGCAGGAGATACAGGAAGATCGTCAGCCAGTCGAGGTTTGCCCATATATTATTTCTGTTTGCCACGATATTATTTGGGTTGATAGCGTTTTAACAAGTTTGTATCCATCATTTTCTTTTCCAGGGCTTTCCGCACTGGAGAAGCGATCGAGTCGTTCAGGTATTTTTCGATGATCAGGCTGGCGATCGGGGCTGCATGACGGGCGCCCCACACGCCGAACTCCACGTAAACGGCGATGGCGATTTTCGGGTTTACTTTCGGGGCAAAGGCGATGAAGGCAGAGTGGTCCGATCCGTGAGGGTTCTGGATGGTCCCTGTCTTCCCGCAAATGGAAAGGCTGTCCACGTTTGCGGTATAGCGCAGGCCCGTCCATTCAACCACCTGTCGCATGCCTTCGATGACATCTTCAAAATGGTCCGTGCTGACTGTGCTGTTTCGCCGTTCAAACAGGAGGTTTTCCTGACGGCCTCCTTTTTCAACGACTGCGCGTACCAGGTGCGGTTCAATATAATAACCCCTGTTGGCGATCACCGATACCATGTTGGCCATCTGAAGCGGCGTCAGGATCACTTCGCCTTGCCCGATCGCCAGTGAGCGGATCGTCAGTGCATTCCAGCCATTTTTGCCAAAAAACCGGTCATAATAGGAGACCTTGGGAATATTTCCTTCTGTTTGTCCATAGAACTCGGTTCCGAGTGTTTTTCCAACCCCAAAGCTTAACACGTGCGAACGCCAGTGTTCATAGCCTTCCCGCGCTTTCGGATACTTGTTGATGACCGAGCGGAAGGTATTCCAGAAATAGGGATTGCACGATTCCCGGATGGCGCCAATCAGGCTGATGGGCGATTGGTGGTCGTGCGTGCAACGGATCGGGCTGGACGCCCTGCCACTGCAAAAGACGCTGGTTGCCGGGGTGATCGCCCCTTCTTCCAGGGCAATCAGGGCATTCATGGGTTTAAAGGTGGAGCCGGGCGAATAGGCGGAAGCGATTGCCCGGTTTGTCAACGGTTTCAGGGTGTCGGACAGAAGGACGGCGTAATTTTTGCTTCGCTCGCGGCCCACCAGCAAGTTCGGATCGTATGCCGGACCGCTGTAATAACACAGCATCTCTCCCGAGTGGGGTTCAATTGCGACAACAGCCCCGCGCTTATTCCGCATGAGCTGTTCGGCATATTCCTGAAGGTCGCCGTCAATGGTTGAGATCAGATTTTTTCCCAGGATGGCCGCCGTGTCGTTTTTCCCTTCATGATACGCGCCTTTGTACCGGTTATGAACATCGGCCAGATAAAAGTTGACACCTTTGCGTCCGCGAAGTTCTTTTTCATAGGTTTTTTCAAGACCGGTAATGCCAATGTAATCCCCCTGGCTGTAATAGGGATCCCCGTCAATAATCGCCTGGTTTACTTCACCCACATATCCCAGCATGTGGGCCGCCATTTTCCGCGGGTATTCGCGGAGGGTACGCGGCTGAACGAAAAACCCCGCGTATTTGAATAATTTTTCCTGCAAAACGGCATATACTTCGGGAGAAAGCTGCCTGACAAGGACAGAAGGCTTGTAGGGGGAGTATTTTCGCGCCTTTTCGAGGCTTTCTGTCAAATACGGTTTGGTAATGTTCACGAGGCTGCAGAACTGAAGTGTGTCGAAAGGAAGCACTTCGCGGGGAGTCACCAGCAGATCGTACGCGGCTTTATTGTGAACCAGCAGGTTCCCGTTCCGGCCGTAGATCAGTCCCCTCGCGGGATAGTTAATGATCCTCCGAAGCACGTTTCGGTCTGCATATTGCTTATAAGAGCTGTCAATCACCTGAAGGAAGAAAAGCCTGACGACATAGGTGAAGGCGATGAGAATGAAGACAGACCCCAAAATGTATTTTCGTTTGGCAAATTTATCCACGGTAACCTACTCCTTATAAATCAAAAACTGGCTGAGAACAATGAGGACAATTGTAAACAGCGCACTTAAAAGACTTCTGAAAAGGGTAAAAATAAAGCCTTTCAAAGTAAATACCTCGACATAGAACAAAAAAAGATGATGAAGAAGGACTAACAGGATGGTATAGCGGATAAACCAGGCTGGCCCCATCTGTTTCATCCTTGGCAACGCGTTGGAATCGAGGGTGTCGCGCGAGGAAATCAGGTTGATCACCGCCGGTCTGGCAAAGGCCATCACCGTTGTTGCCGATGCGTGGATCCCAGGGGTGTTGCAGAATATGTCGACGTTCAGTCCAAGCAGGAATCCCAGGATTAACAGAAGGTACTTGGGTGTGTCGAAAGGAAGGAGCAGGATAAACAGGATATACAGGTAGGGATTTACCAAACCACTGAACTGGATGTGATTAAACAGCATAATCTGCAGAAGGATCAGCACGATCCACATCAACGAATATTTGACCAGGTTATTAATCATCCAGGTGATTTTTAATCAGGTTTTTGATTTCGTCTGTATCTTTGTCCTCCACGACTTCAACGTAGGTTAGTGTCATGAAATTGGTAGACAGGCTGACATCGATCGCATAAAAATTATCGCCGCTGCCGATATCGACCTTCTTGATTTGTCCGATCATGATCCCTTCGGGGAAAACCGTCGAGTATCCGCTGGTGACGATCGTATCACCAGCAGCCAGTTCAACATGAAATGGTATTTCATTGAGCTGGGCCGTTTGGTAACTCAGTCCGTCCCAGACCAGGGAGCCAAAGTAATTACTGTTCTTCAATTTGGCAGAAACCCGCCAGCGCCGGTTCAGGACTGTGGCCCCGGATGAATAATGCCCTGAAACGTGGGTAATGATCCCAACAATTCCGGTTGGTCCGACAATGCCCATTTCAGGCCTGATGCCGTCTTTTTTTCCCTTGTTCAGCGTGATGAAATTATTCTGCCGGTTGATGGAATTATTGATGACCTCTGCCGGGATGAAACGATAACGGACGTTGATGCTGTCGATCATCAGCGGGTTGGCCGGTGTTCGGGAGGCGGTATGTTCACGGTGAAGAAGGGTATCTGCCGGCAGGGGGCCGTTCGCGGCGGGCGTATCAACAGAAACGCTGTCGTTTATGTTCCCCGGGCTTGCCAGGAAGTTCATTGGCGGGGTTTCTTCGGGCGCGATGATCTGCTGCAATTTGTTTTTGAGCCTGGCATTTTCCGCGGCCAGCTCGGAATTGATCTGATAGAGCCTGAAATAACTGGAGGCCGAGTTAAACAGTTCATAGATCCGGGCTACGACTTTCGTGCTTGAATTGAAAAACCGGACATTCTGATAATTATTATACCGGATTACCAGCGTCAGACTGATCGTTTCAAGAACCAGAAAGAGCAGAAAAAAATAATTCCGGGCCAGAAAACGCAACAAACTTCTCATAATACAGGAAGGTTTACGCCCTTCCTGTTCAGGATCACCTGATCAGGAAGGAGAATTTGTCAACATTTTTAAGAGCAATGCCTGTACCGCGCGCGACCGCTCTCAGAGGATCTTCCGCCACGTGAAAGTGAATATTGAGTTTTTCTGTTAACCGTTTAGACAGTCCTCTCAGCAACGCCCCGCCCCCGGCCAGGTAAATCCCTTTTGAAACAATATCGGCGTACAATTCGGGCGGCGTTTGTTCCAGGGCATTGAGGATTGCGGTCTCGATTTTTGTGATCGATTTTTCCAGGCAATGTGAAATTTCCTGATACGAAACCGGCACTTCGATGGGCAGGGCTGTCATTTGATTGGGTCCCTGGACAATATAATCGTTCGGCGGGTTATCCAGTTGGGAAAGCGCCGATCCCACGTTGATTTTGATTTCTTCGGCTGTGCGTTCGCCGATTTTGATATTGTGCTGGTGACGCATGTATTCCATGATGTCGGCCGTGAGGTCGTCGCCGGCAATGCGGATTGATTTGTTGGTCACAATTCCCCCCAGGGAGATGACGGCGATTTCTGTTGTCCCCCCTCCGATATCGACGACCATGTTTCCCTCGGGCGCTTCCACGTCCAGGCCGATCCCGATCGCAGCCGCCATCGGCTCGTAAATCATGTACACTTCGCGGCCCCCGGCATGTTCGGACGAGTCGCGAACGGCGCGGATCTCCACCTCGGTTGACCCGGAAGGGATGCAAACCACCATTTTCAATGCCGGCGAAAAGAGCCTGGACTTGGGATTGATCATCTTGATCATTCCCCGCATCATTTGTTCTGCAGCATTAAAATCGGCAATGACACCATCGCGAAGTGGTCTGATCGTTTTTAAGTTGGCATGCGTCTTTCCCTGCATTTGGCGTGCCTTTTCCCCTACGGCCACCAGTTTTTCCGTCTTCAGGTCGATCGTAACCACCGATGGCTCATCCAACACAATCTTATCATTCTGGATGATAACCGTGTTGGCCGTTCCAAGATCAATGGCGATTTCCTGGGTTAAAAATGAAAATAATCCCATATTTTGTGTTTTCTAATTCAGCGTGTTTTGATCATCTTAATGTTTGAAGTGACGACGGCCTGTGAAAACCATCGCTATTTCATATTCGTCACAGGCCTGGATGACTTCTTCGTCACGGATACTTCCCCCGGGCTGAACAATAAATTTCACGCCAAACGCATTGGCCGCCTCAACACTGTCGCGGAACGGGAAGAAGGCATCGGAAATTAACACCGCTTCTTCGATCCGTACCCCTTCTTTCAGCCTGAAACGGGGAATGGTTAACTGACGAAGACTGTCCAGCCTGTTTGGCTGTCCCATCCCGGCGCCGGTCAGCCAGAATGAACCATCCAAATTTTCGTTCACCAACGCGATGGAGTTGCTTTTAAGATGCTTGCAGGCCGCGATGCCAAACTTTGCAAGATTTAATTTATGGGTATCAAACCGGACCTTTGTGACATTTTTGAATTCGGTATCCATGCCTTCGTCTTCATCCTGCACCAACATGCCTCCGCTAACCGACCGGTAAAGTTTTTCACCGGTTTTTTCCTGTTTGACGGGAGTGACCAGCAGACGAAGATTTTTCTTCTTACCGAATAGTTCGAGCGCCTCGGGGGTGAAACCCGGCGCGATGATGATCTCAACAAATTTTTTGCCGAACCATTTGGCCACTTCTTCGGTCACCGTATCTGTGAAACAGATGATGCTGCCGTATGCGCTGACGGGGTCACCGTTCCAGGCCAGTCCCAGCGAGGCCATCAGGTCTTCGGAGACAGCCAGTCCGCAGGGATTCAGATGTTTAATGACCGAAACCGCGGCCTTGTTTTGAAGGTGCACTGCCGCGTGAAAGGCGTCGCTTGCCGACTTCCAGGCGGCATCGGCATCGAGCAGGTTGTTGTAAGACAGGGCTTTCCCCTGCAAAACCTCCGCGTTGCCTATCGACACGGAGGAAGCAACATTCCCGAATTTATAAAAGACAGCCGACTGGTGCGGATTCTCCCCGTAACGGAGGGCCTGCCCGTCGTTCAGGCTGATCCGGTTTTTGTCGCCTTTCCCGGCGCTGAAATAATTAAAGATCGCCGAGTCGTAATGGGATGACGCGGCAAAGGCGCCGCATGCAAACGACCTGCGGTCGTCCAGCGAGGTCTCCCCGTTTTTTTCTTCCAGCAGGCGGATCAGGGCAGGGTATTGTTCCCGGGAGGAAACAATGAGCACATCGTTGAAATTCTTCGCGGCGGCACGAATCAAGGCAATGCCTCCGATGTCGATCTTTTCGATAATCTCTTCTTCCGATGCCCCGCCGGCCACCGTCTCTTCGAACGGGTAAAGGTCAACCACCACCAGGTCAATCGGGGGAATTCCGTACGCTTCCACCTGCTTCCGGTCACCTTCATGATCACGCCGGTTCAGTATCCCTCCAAAAACCTTCGGATGGAGCGTTTTAACCCGCCCCCCCAAGATTGACGGATATCCCGTGATATCTTCGACAGGCGTCACCGGAACACCCAGGCTTTCGATAAATGACTGGGTTCCACCTGTTGAATAAATCCGGACACCCAGTCCGTCCAGCTTTTGAATAATTACATCGAGTTGATTTTTATGGTATACGGAGACCAGTGCTGAATTGATCTTTTTTAATTCCTTCATTTATAGTGCTTTATTATTGATGCACAAAGATAGTAAAAACGACTGGTTTTTTTATTTTACAGCGCGTACTTTTTATTTTTCAGTCAAAGCGGATCGTTTTCTCCGGCGCGATCCGGCTTACAATCCACGATGGTGCAATCAGCATCAGTAAAGTCACGCTGAGTGCGCCCAGGTTCAAAAGTAGCAGGTGCGTCAGGGAAAGGCTGACCGGAACAGTCGAGACGTAGTAGGATGTCGGGTCCAGATGCACGACTTTGAAATAATACTGGGCCAGACAAAGCGAAACGCCAAGCAGGTTCCCCCAGAGTAACCCTTCACCGACCAGTAAAGCAGACAGATAGAGAAAAACCTTCCGGATACCGGCGTTGGCTGCACCCAGCGATTTGAGGATGCCGATCATTTGGGTTCGTTCCAAAATGATGACCAGCAGTCCGGAAATCATGTTGAACCCTGCTACCAGGATCATCAGTGCAAGGATGACCCAGACGTTCATGTCGAGCAGGTTCAGCCAGTCAAAAATCTGAGGAAACTTGTGTTTCACATTGACTACCTGTAAAAAGGGTTTCTTCTCCTGCTGCGCCGTCGCCACTTCATGGCGGACGCGGAATTCCAGGTCGTCGAGTTGATCCCTGTTGTGAAGGAACAACTCGTATCCGCTGACCTGGTTGTCATTCCAAGAGTTAAGGCGCTGAACATGGCGAATATCGACCAGTACGAACATCAGGTCGAACTCTTCCAGTCCGGTGCGGTAAATCCCGCCGACCGTGAATTGTCTGATCCGCGGGGTTCTTTCATCGTCGTTCAGAAAGTACATCCGAAATTTTTCGCCCAGACCGGGCTTCAGCCTCGCCGAGAGCTGTTCGGATATCCATATCTGGTCGCTGCGTCCGGAGTCGAGGGGGATCTGTGTCCCTTTGACCTTATTTTTCTCAAAAAAGCTCCAGTCAAAGTCTTTCGCGATGCCTTTTAAAACGACTCCCTGTATTTCGTCACCGGCTTTGATCATACCCGGCTTGGTGGCCACCTGCTGAATGTGCCTGATGCCCGGGATGGCTGCAAGCCTGGCGAGCGGGACCTGTTCTTTTTCGACCGGACCGGTCTGATAAGATTGGTGATGATCGCCATTCACGATCTGGAGGTGCGCGGCGAAGCCGTTCACCTTGCTTTCCACTTCTTTCTGGAAGCCGACCACAATGGCAACGGCAAGGATCATGACCGCCATTCCCAGGCTGATGCCGGCAACGGCTAAACGAACAATCCTGCGGGATAAATGCCGGGACTGATCTGTTGACGAGAACAAACGTCGCGCTATGAAAAGTTCAGTATTCAAAACAAATTTTAGACGGCTAAGTTAGGGATAAATTGCAGAGTTCAACGTGTATCGAAAGTGCGGCTTTTGCAACTTCCTGCATCCCGCAGGCTTCCGGTTGCTTGGTTAGAAGCTCATTGCGCATCGTTTCTCCTGTTCAAAAAAGGAAGAATGAGCAGGGAGATCAGTCCGGCCACGATATACAATCCGGTCATGGATGAGTGCGACAGGAAGGCAAAGATGACGCCGTCCGGTTTGGCGACGCCATACACGAACAAACACTGGATTACCATGAAATGCCAGGCGCCGATTCCTCCCTGTACAGGCGCGACCATGCCGTAACTGCTCAAGACGAAGGTGGTGAGGCCTGCCAGCGGCGACAGCCGGGCGGTGAAGTCGAACGAGAAAAAGGCCAGGTACAGCATCAGGTAGTACATCAGCCAAATGAACAACGTATGGAAAATGAATTTCCATTTGTTCCGCATGTGTACCACTGTTTTTAAACCTTCCCCGAATTTTTTCACGGTGAAGCAAATACGGGAGAAGAATGCAGATTTCCGGATTTTTTTCCTGAAAAGGTATCCTGCCAGGATCAGTCCCCCGATCCCTGCCAAAAACCAGGGAGAAAGGGCGATTCCCGACAGTTTCCCACGCATCTCCGGATTGTTTTCAAGAAGCTGGATGATCGTTCCGAGTTGGGTAAGGATCACGGCGAGGGTGAGCAGCAGCAACATCAGCATGTCGGCGATGCGTTCGGTAACCACTGTTCCCACGAGTTGTGTGAAGGAGGTTTTCTCATAGCGGGCCAGGACGCCACACCGCGAAACTTCTCCCATCCGGGGGAGGACCAGGTTCATCAGGTAGCCCACCATGACCGAGAGGAACGTATTCCGTATACTGGGCTTTCTCCCCAGGGGCTCGATCATCAGCCGCCAGCGTAAGGTTCTGCTGAAAACACTCAATATGCACAGAAAAAGCGAGGCCCAGATCCAGGTATAGTTGACATCGTTTTTCAGGATCGATTTGATCCGGACGATGTCCTGATCTTTGTATACCAGCCAGAAGAGGATCAGTCCTAATCCCAGGAAGCCCAGGAATTGCAGAAGTTTAACTAATTTCAGTTTCAAAATGTATTTTTTAATGAAAATGCACTAATTTTAAAAAGGTTTGAGGCATTTTCAGAATAGTTTTCTGTTCTTTTTTAAATTTGTAGCCTCAGTGACTGGAGACAATCAGTGGCGACAAAAATAAAAATTTGTTTTCAATCGCGGATAATCTGTTTCACAAATCTCAAAACGGAAGGTAACCACAAGAATGACCATCGTAAAGGCGAAAAAGAGTTTAGGGCAGCACTTTTTGAAGGACAGGAACATCGCCGGAAAGATCGTTGACAGCCTGCAGCAAAGCCGGGCCCGCGATATTTTGGAAATTGGCTCCGGCATGGGTATCCTGACGCAGTTTCTGCTCCGGAAGGAAGGCTACAGGGTGACCGTCGTGGAGATTGACCGGGAGTCGGTCGATTACCTGAAAGCGCATTATCCTCAACTGGAGGACCGGATCATTCACGGTGATTTTCTCAGGCTGGACCTGAAGGCGCATTTTGACGGGCCGTTTGCCGTGATTGGCAATTTTCCTTATTACCTTTCGTCGCAGATCTTTTTTCATCTGCTTGGCTACAGGGATCAGGTCCCGGAAATTGTCTGCATGCTTCAAAAGGAGGTTGCCGAGCGGCTTTGTGCAGGCCCCGGGTCGAAGACCTACGGGATACTCAGCGTCATTCTTCAGACGTATTATGATCTGGAATATTTGTTCACCGTTTCCGAACATGTCTTTACACCGCCGCCGAAGGTCAGGTCGGCGGTGATCCGTCTGACGCGAAACGAGCGGTCGCGGCCCGATTGCGATGAGTCGCTTTATTTTGCGCTGATCAAGGCGTCTTTCAATCAGCGGCGGAAAACCCTCCGAAATTCATTGAAGGCTTTTTTAACGGATGAGGATGTCAGGAGTCAGGCTCTTTTTTCGAAACGGCCTGAGCAATTGGGTGTGACGGAATTCGAATGTTTAACCCGGCTGATTGGCAGCCAGTCAAAACCACACGCGTATGAAAGGTGAACTAAACAGGGAATTTGTAGACCGTCTTAAGGAGTGGATTGAAAAGGAAGCGTCGTCCGAAGTCAAGGCGATGCTCGACGATATGCATCCGGCCGATATTGCCGAGATCATGGAAGAACTCACCCTGAATGAAGCCAAATACCTTTATCTTCAGTTGGATGGGGAGATGGCTTCGGACGTGTTGGTGGAGATTCCTGAAGACGACAGGACCCGGTTCCTGAAAGTGCTTCCTCCCGATGTGATCGCCAGCCAGTTCATCGAGTATATGGACTCGGATGATGCGGCCGACGTGATCGGCGACCTGGATGAGGCCATGAAGGAGGCCGTGCTCCGGGAAATCGAAGACAAGGAACAGGCGGGCGACATTGCCGACCTCCTGGAATACGACGAAGATACCGCGGGAGGCTTGATGGCCAAGGAGTTGGTGAAGGTGAACGAGAACTGGACGGTCCAGACCTGTCTGAAGGAGATTTCGGTCCAGTCCGAGGAGATCGACGAGATTTATTACGTGTATGTCGTCGACGACGACCATGTGCTCAAGGGTGTTTTATCCTTGTCCAAGCTGATCCAGAAACCCACCCAGGCCAAAGTGCTGGATATCATTTCCGAGGATATCCATTCGGTCAGGACCGATGCCAAACAGGAAGAAGTGGCCCAGATCATGGAGAAATACGACCTGGTAGCCCTGCCTGTTGTCGATCACATGGGCAGGCTGAAAGGACGGATCACCATCGATGATGTGGTGGACGTGATCCGGGAAGAGGCCGAGCGGGATTACCAGATGGTTTCAGGGATCACGGGCGACGTTGAGCCGGGCGACAGGGTCTGGCATCAGACCCGCGCGCGGGTGCCGTGGCTTGTGGTTGGAACAGCGGGAGGCTTGCTTGGGGCCCGTGTGCTGGGGGCCAACGCCGACACCATCAGCCATATTCCTGCCATGGCCTTCTTCATCCCGTTGATCGCCGCGACGGCGGGAAATGTGGGTGTGCAATCCTCGTCCATCGTCGTACAGAGTATCGCCAGCGGCTCGCGGGGTTTTGACCCGGTATGGAAGAAGCTGTTAAAGGAACTGGCCGTGGGGATGGTGACAGCCGTGTTCTTCTCTGTGGTTATTTTGGTGTATAACCTGCTTTTCAGCGACCATCTGCAACTTACCCTGGCCGTTAGTGTCACGTTGTTCACCGTGATCCTCTTTGCATCGATGTCCGGAACCATTATTCCGCTGCTGCTCAATAAAATGAAGATTGACCCGGCCCTGGCGACAGGCCCGTTCATTACGACGATCAACGACATTCTCGGGCTGTTATTGTATATGCTGGTTGCAAGAGCTTTCTTTGGGATGATCTGACCGGATGAGGATGTCGCCGGACCATATTGCCCGTTTGCTGAAATCGGACCTGCCCGGGCGGAAGTCTCACCTGAAGATGCTTCCTCCCGGAAGAGAACTCGTGGTGGGCCAACAGGATATTGACCGGGTGAAATACAGCAGTGTGCTGCTGTTGCTGTTCCCGGATGCGGATCAGCTATACACGTGCCTGATCAAGCGGAATGCATCGATGCGGCATCATCCGGGGCAGATCAGTCTGCCGGGAGGAAGGGTTGAGGAAGGGGAAAGTCCGGAGCGGACGGCCTTGCGGGAAACCCGGGAAGAGATCGGCGTTTCTCCCCCTGACGTGCGAATCCTTGGACGATTGTCGGACTTATATGTCTCGGCAAGCAGGTTCATGATCTTTCCTTATGTCGGGTGGGTCAACCACAAACCCGACTTTGAGTTGAATGCGGATGAGGCGGAGAAGATTTTGCTGTTTCCTGTGAACCTGTCCCGGAAGGGTGATGAGATCAGCCGTCTGCCCATGAAAACCAGCCTGGGAACGATTGATGTCCCCTGCTATCCGTTCGACGGGGAAATTATCTGGGGGGCAACGGCGATGATCCTGACTGAATTTCTGGATTTGATCAGGGAGACGCGCTACCGGCCGATGATGTTGCAGTAGTGGCGGTAGGTATCCAGGATGTTATTGACAAACGCGTAAGGTTCTTCACCCCGGCAATAGCCAAACCGGACCACCGGGTCATTGTAGTATTTGGCAACCGACTTGTTCCTTAAAAAATAATCCACATTCCCGTTCCAGACAATCGGGATGCGATCGTATTTTTCAGCAAGACGCTGGGCGTCCTGAACATGCCCCAGTCCGACATTATAGGCAGCGAGCGAAAACTTGATCCGTTCGGCCGAATCAGGGACTTCTTCCCTGAAATGAGCATCCAACCATTTCAGGAGGTTGATACCGACCCGGATATTTCCCTCGGGGCTTTTGTAATCCTCGAGTTTGAACATATCGGCCGACTCCGGCAAGACCTGCATTAACCCGTAGGCGCCCGTCCATGATTCGGCGCCGGCATCGAAGTTGGACTCCTGACCGATCACCGCCGCGATGAACCGCCAGTCCATTCCTTCTTCCCGGGAAATTTCCCGGATCACATCATCGTAGGGCGATAATTTTCCGCCGGTGTAGGAATTGTAGTCACTGTTGAAGCGGATACCTGACCGCGGCGATTCAAAATATTTCCGGTAAAGGGCATGGTACGTGCGACTCAGTCTGAAATTGATAATCCAGTGGTTCAGATAGCTCAGCCATTGGGGGGAATCCGGCCTCACTGCCCAGGAGATGTTCTGCGGGAAACTCACGGGCGTTTCCACGTCCAGGTTCGGATAGTAGATCCGATTGACTTTCGCCGTGTTTTCGTCGCATACCGTAAAATCGATCTCTCCTTTGGCGACCATGGCGATGAGTTGTTCCATCCCGTAAATGCTGTCCTGAACAATTTCAATATCGCTGCCCGTTTCCTCTTCCAGGTTTAGCAGCCGTTTGTAGTAAACCGAATTCTTTTGCACGTAGACTTGTTTTCCGGCCAGGTTAAGCTGGTTCCTGACCAGCGAAACTTCGACGGCCTTTTCCGTCATGAGTCTCCAGTTTTCAGGTTTTCGCTGGACCAGGACCTGCCTGGTTTGTTCAAGCGGTTCCGTGAACGCCACATGCGGATTCCGGTCGGCGGTGATGGTGAGGTTTTTCGCAACCATGTCGTATTTGCCGTTCAGCAATTCCCGGAAAGTGTCTTCCTGATCGTTGTTGACCGACAGTTCAAGCTTCACCTGCATGTCATTGGCCAGATGCTGCAAAATCTCATATTTGAAGCCCATAGGGATTCCCTGGTAGACGAAGTAATTGGTTGAATTGTAATCGACCACTGCTTTCAGTTTTCCTGACTTCAGGATACGGGTAAGTTCTGTCCCGCCTGTCATCTCTTCCTCCGATTTTCCGCGCTTGCCGTCGGAACAGGACCAACAGAGGAAAACGAGAAGAACAGGGATATGGAGGATCGATCTCATTTTTTTCAGAATGCAGCCTTTTCAAATCAATCATAAAAGGACCAGGCAATGCCAAGACGGAATGTCCGCCGGTACAAGGGGTAGTCGGGCGCAGACCAAAAATCACCGGACAAGAGTCCGCTGCCGGCATTCTTCAACTGGAAAAAGGCCCGGGTGCGTTTCAGTTTCAAATTGGCATGAAGATCGATAAACGGGTAGTTTCCGATTTTCTGATCATCCTGCCAATAAAAACGGCCTGTCGCCGGCTCGTAGGCATCGGCAAAAAATTCACTATGATACCTCACGTCAAAGCCCAGGATCGTATGCATGACCTTCGATATCACCGTTTTGTAGCTCAGGCTGAAATACCCTGTAAATGTGGGTAAATGCAGGTAATCGGCCTGACCGGCATTTTGCCACAGCAACTGTGTCCGGATGAGCCAGTGGCGCGAGATGATGTCTTTGTTGGCATAGGCCGCAAGAACCAGCATCTCCTTGCTTCCCTGGTTGGGAAGGGCTGTCGAGTCATTGTAGATATAATTGCTGATCAGCGCGTAGTTCAATCCGACCGACAGATTGTGCCGCTGTGAATGAATCCGTGAACGGATCATCATCTCATTGGTGTTGTTAAACGCATTAGACCACTGATAATGGTTTGAACGATAACTCCGGATGAAGGGATCCGGGACGATGGTGTTCAACGCGCCGGACACATACAGGCTGGTCGTATCTTTTCCGATTTTGAGGGGTTTATAGATGTAGGCGTTCAGTTCGGTTTGCCCGGATCTGAATCCGGTCAGGTAGATCTTTCCCTCCGCGTTCCATTTCCAGAATTCGCCTTCCGCCCTGGACATGCTGCCTCCGACGAACACGTTTTGCTCATTCTCCTTCACCGCGGCATAGCTTTCCGGGCCAGGCATGGTGATGGTCATGAAGTCATGGCCGGCAAACGCCCTGGTGGTAAACGAAAACTTGCGGTGAGGCGACTCGTAGAATTTCAGTTGAAAGATATTGGTGAGACGGTTATAGGCGATTGTGTCGCTGGTGGAGTCCGAATCATAGGTCACCGTGGGATAGAAGCCGGAAGAAGCCTCACTGTCTGAATAGAAGCGTTTGTTCCCGGAGTATTCGATCTGATGGATCAAACCGGTAATGGGTTTGAAGACTTCATAATCCTGACCTTTTTCGGTCTTTTCTTCAACAGTCTTCCCGATTTTGTATTCATTCGTCAACGAAATCGTATTGTTCTGCAACTTGGAATAGGCGTCGGACAGGTTGACCAGGTAGGTCTCGGTTTCTTCATATTCGTTCAGGTCCTGATCCGGCTGCAGTCCTCCGT
>CAZANK010000010.1:0-13924 GCA_964486235.1 uncultured Prolixibacteraceae bacterium
TATACCCTGGCCCTGCAGTTCGATATGTTGCCTGAAAACCAGCGTGCACAGGCGGCTAAGCGGCTGGTAGATAACATCAGGGCCTATGATAATCACCTGACGACCGGATTTTTGGGAACGCCTTATATTTGTCAGGCTCTCACCCGGTTTGGATATACGGATGTGGCGTATGACCTTTTGCTCCAGCGATCGTATCCTTCCTGGCTGTACCCGGTCACGATGGGCGCGACGACCATCTGGGAACGGTGGGACGGAATTAAGCCTGACGGTACTTTTCAGACCCCTGACATGAATTCTTTTAATCATTACGCTTACGGGGCCATTGGCGACTGGATGTACCGGACAGTGACCGGCATCGATTCCGATCCGGAAAATCCGGGGTACAAGGTGATCCGGATTAAGCCTTACCTGACCGATAAACTAAATCAGGCAAAAGGTGAACTGGAGACTTACTACGGAAAAGTCGTTTCAGCCTGGGAAAATGTCGCGGGTCAACTGTCCCTGAACGTGGAAATTCCTGTCAATACAACTGCCATCGTGTACATCCCGGCAACCGATGCCGGCAGGATACAGGAAGGCGGCAAGAAGCTGTCGTCGGTCAAAGAAGTGGAACTCGCGGGAACGGAAGACGGTTACGTGAAGGTGAAAGTGGGGTCGGGGGGCTATCTGTTCACCGTAGCGAAGTAGATCCGTGAAGGGTTGTTCGCCTCACGTTTGGGGCAGCGCCCAGGGATGGTACCTGATGGCGCAGGTCAATATCGACGTAACAGTGTGCTTGTTATAAAACTGCGTCTTTTCAGAACCTGTAGCTTAACGTGATACCGGCGTTTTGGTTGCTCACCTCAAATTTCCAGCCGGTGACGTCAAGGTCTCCCTCTTTTACGCGGATATGCGTGAGTCCCGGGATGACCTCCACCGAAAGTTTGAATTTGGGTGAGATGTAATAAGAACAGCCCAAAACGACCCCAAGCCCCCAACTGCCAAACTTGCGTTTGGAGACCTCCTCCTCGTCAACGACATCACTGTTTTTATACTGAAGGGATAATTCACCTCCGTAGAACAGGTCAAAACGTTCGTTTAGTGAAACCGGTTTTTCAATTCCCCCGGCCAGCCCAAGGCCGAATTCATCTTCGTCTTGCGCAATGCCATTGCCAAAATCGTATTCTGCACTGCTCAGGGAGAGGGAAAAAGCCGAAAACCGGTACATCAGATCGTCGGTACCTGTTTTGCAACGTATGCCAAAAGAATTCAGATCGGAGGTGAATAAACCGATTTCTTTGATTCTAAGGAAATCCTGTGAAAGTCCATAATTCGCCATGAAAACAGAAAAAAGCAAAAAAACAGTAATTCTCTTCATCGTCAGTTAATTTTGTGATCACTTTTGTGCGAAAAAAAATCCGGCAAAGTCACTCTTCTTTTGCTTGGAAAAGAGTACTTCCCAAAAGTATTTTCAGACACAAATTTAATTAAATAAACTATTCTCTTACGTTAAAAGCCGCAAAAAACGCAGAATTTTGTGCAGATATGCGACGTCGGCACCCCTGTTCGGTCAAAAAAAGAGACGTTCCAGTCATGAAGGATGACTTCGATCTACGCATTTTGGAAGTCAGTTCCGGAAAGACACAGATAAAAAGGGTCTTTTGTTTTCCCGAGCATTGTGATTCTTCAAAGAAAAGAATTGTGTTATATTTGAATAATTTTTTAAGAGGGAATGCCACATGAGAAATTTCAGAAGATTTGCATTGCTGGTGTGTGCCGCCATTTTAGGTGCGGTTTCCTTGTTTGCCCAGGAAGAAGCGAAGGAAGAAAAAGGGTACCAATTCACCGTGGTCAGGGAAATACCATCGACACCAGTGAAAGATCAATACCGTTCGGGTACCTGCTGGGCCTTTTCGGGACTGGGGTTCCTGGAAGCAGAGTTGCTTCGTTTGGGTAAGCCCGAAGTCGACTTGTCCGAAATGTTCATCGTGTGGCACACTTACAAGGAGAAAGCCGAAAAAGCAGTGCGTCTCCACGGGAATCTGAATTTTTCGGCCGGCGGCGCTTTCCATGATGTGACCCACGTGATCAGTAAATATGGAATCGTTCCTGAATCGGTTTATTCGGGATTGAGTTATGGCGAAGAAAAACATGTGCACGGCGAAATGGATGAAATTCTGAAAGATCAGGTTGACGGCGTGGTACGGAACAGGAACAAAAAACTTAGCAGCGCCTGGACCGATGTGATCCGTGCGACATTAAACGCTTACCTGGGAGAAATCCCGGACAAATTTCAGTATGAGGGGAAGGAATACACTCCCGTGAGTTTTGCACGCGATTATGTGGGGCTCGACCTGCGTGATTATGTGGAAATCTCTTCGTATACCCATCACCCGTTCTACACGAAATTTATGATCGAAATACCCGACAACTGGATGTGGGAAGAGGTGTACAACGTGCCCATGGATGAGTTGGAAGCGATCATTGACCACTCCCTCACAAACGGCTATACGGTAGCCTGGGCCGCCGACGTTAGTGAAAAGGGTTTTAGCACATCGAAAGACGGCGTGGCGATCATTCCGGAAGTTGACACGGAAGAAATGACCGATGCAGAGATTGCCAAATGGGAAAAGCTTTCGGAAAAGGAAAAAGAAGAGAAGTTGTACGCGTTTAAGAAGCCGGGGAAGGAAAAAGTGATTACCCAGGAAATGAGGCAGATGAGTTTCGATAATTACCAGACAACTGACGATCATGGAATGCTCATCGTCGGAACTGCCAAAGACCAGGTTGGTAACTTCTACTACAAAGTGAAAAATTCATGGGGCGATTACAATGATTACGGAGGCTGCTTTTTCGCATCCAAACCTTACGTTCGTTACAAGACCATGAGCATCATGGTTCATCAGGACGCGATACCCAGGAGTATCCGGAAGAAGCTTAACTTATAGGGCCGGCTCCAGTTTGTCACCATCGGTCTTGTTGCTGAAATGCAAATAAAAGACTCGATGATCCGGGTGGTGTTAAACGCGGCATGAAAGGCCAAATTGAGGGCGGCGGCAAGACGTACAACGGGTTCTTGACGCCTCACAGCCACCTCAGTGACCAGGAACTCGCCGGCTCTCCTATGTCCGTTCTTCTTTTGGAAATGATCTTGAGGCCGTGACCGTTGACGAAACCGCGTCAGTCAGAAAAGAATGAACTTGACGAAATCCGTCAGTCCTTGCGTGAACCCATCCTGACTTCCTTATTCCGTGATCGCGAAACGGGCGAATACCTTATAATTCAGCTTAATCTTTTGATAGGAAACTTCGGGCTCATCCGGTACGGCGTTCACACTTTCGTCCGAAAAAGCCGCGACGGCCCTTTGGCTTTTGGTCATGAGCACAGGAAGATAGCTTTCACGTTCCTGCAGAAAAAGGACTCCGCCAAGCTTTTCACCGGCGGCATCTAAAAGATAGGATGCTTTTTCCTTCGCGTTCTTCACAGCCTTAATTTTGACTTCTTTTTTCAGATCTTCCATCTGGCTGTGATCCACCCGGCTCACGTAGGCGTTCTGGGCTTCCACTTCCTCCAGGATGTTCCATAAACGGGTCAACTCGGTTGTTGTGGAGACTTTCAGGACAAAATCCTTTGACTGCAAAACGTCCTTTTTTTGTCTTTTTATCGTGATGTAGTCGGCGCTGGCATCGGCCAGCGACAAGTCTTCTATCCGGAAGTTGTTTTTCACCAACAGTTGTTTGAGCTTTTTTTCAAGGCCATCCAGGCTCGTCTTGTTTCTTCCGTCATAACGTTCTTTCAGCGTAAAACGGAGAAAAATCTCGTCGGGGACAACTTCGATTTCCCCTTCACCGGTCACCTCGACGTAAGGAGTTGATGCCAGTGGATTAGCCGGCTGCTGGGCGCTGCTGCTGAGTAAAAGGAAAAACAGAAAGATCAGGCATGATGCCATCGGGATACTGCTGTTCTTGATCACGATAAACGATTTTGAGGTCCCGGTGCGCGCGGAATTCGTTGCCGGATCATTGTCTTTGTAGAGAAGTCCTGTTTGTGTCATGATGTGCATGTTTAAAAAATTAGTTTAATCATAATGAAACGACTTGACCGGAAGGATTGTTTTTCCGTCCTTTGGGGTTAAATTTAATCGTATTTTATTAATAAACGATGAATCCATTTCTGAAACAAACAGCATCTTTCCTTTACCGGCAGTATGGCGGGGCCATGAATACGATTTCTGTCGTTTTTCCCGGCCGCCGTTCAGGGGTATTTTTTAACGCTTACCTGAACGATTTGGTTGAGAAGCCTTTGTTGGGACCGGAAGTGCTGACGATCAATGAACTCATTTCACAGGTATCCGGATTACAAATTTCGGACCAGATTAATCTGATTTTAAGCCTTCATAGAATATATGTGCGGGAAACAGGCCATCAGGAGGAACTTGACGATTTCTTTTTTTGGGGTGAGGTGCTGTTGAATGATTTTAATGATATCGATAAATATCTTCTGGATGCCGGCGATCTGTTTCAGAATATCTCGGATTTAAAGGAGATAGAGAGCCGGTTTGATTATCTGGCCCCTGAGCAACGGAAGGCGGCGGAAATGTTTTGGGGTAATCTGGGGAAATCGGCCGGGTCCGTGAACCGGGAAAAATTTTTGTACATCTGGAATAAGCTTTCGGTCGTTTATCATCGTTACCGCGCTCATTTGTTGGCAGAAGGCGCAGGATACAGCGGAATGGTTTACCGGAATGTCATTGAGACCCTGGAAATGGAAAAGAAACTGCCGTTGTCCTCGGACCGGTATGTTTTTGTTGGATTTAATGCGTTGAATACGTGCGAGGAACGGTTGTTTCGCTGGCTTCAATCGAATCATAAGGCCGACTTTTTCTGGGATTATGACGAGCAGTTTCTGAATGACCCGCTGCACGAGGCAGGAACGTTCATCCGCAAAAACCGGATCCGGTTTCCCATGCCGGAAGGGTTTATCCCTGATCCTGAACCTTCGCGTCCAAAGAGCCTGCATGTCGTTTCAGTCCCGGGACAGGTGGCGCAGGCCCAGGTGGTCAATCACCGGCAGTTCTTTTCTGATCACACGGGGGAGGAGGCCTTCGATTCCACGGCGTTGGTTCTGGCCGATGAAAGCTTGCTGATCCCTGTTGTTTCGGCAGCAGGGTGCCGTTCTCAACACATAAACGTGACGATGGGGTATCCTTTGCAGGATACACCTGTTTACAGCCTCATTTGTCAGTTGATCGATCTGCAGAAAGACTACCGGAAGATTGACGGCGAAGATTTTTTTTATCACCGTTCCGTGCTGGCCGTTCTGAACCATCAACTCATCACGGGGCCGGAGGTGAGAAAAATTGCCAGGCAGATCAACGATCAGAACAAGATTTACGTGGGAACCCGCGATCTGAAAGACGGCGATCTGCCGGAGCTGATCTTCCGGAAGCAAAATGACTGGCATGAAGCTGCCGGATGGTTCCTGTCGCTGATCAAAAAGCTGGCAAACAGGGTTCCTCAGGCAGATGAACAGCCAGTTAGCCTGGAGGTCGAGTTTCTATACCAGGCTTTTCTGGCTTTACAGCGGCTTGTCGATACCCTGGGCAGGCATTACCCGGGGCAGATCACGCTTTCCTTGTTTTACCGGCTTCTTCTCCGGTACCTGCAGCGAATAACGGTTCCTTTTGAGGGAGAACCGCTTTCGGGTTTACAGGTGATGGGGATGCTGGAGACCAGAGCTCTTGATTTTAAGGACGTGATCCTTTTTTCTGTCAACGAAGGAAAACTGCCGAAAACATCACTGGTACATTCTTTTATTCCCTACAACCTGAGGAAAGCATTCGGACTTCCGGCCTGCGAGGAACAGGATGCCATGTACGCCTATTATTTTTACCGCCTGCTTCACCGGGCCGAAAAAGTGGTTTTGGTTTATGACTCCTCAACCGACGGGTTAAATACCGGCGAAATGAGCCGCTTCATTTTTCAGTTGCAGTATGACTCCGGCTTGAATGTGCAATTCAGTCACTTCGACTTTGATTTTGAATCTTCCGACCCAAAGCCAATTTCCATCCCGGCAGGTCGAACGCACCAGCAACGCCTGTTAAACTATTATTCTGAAAAGCCGTTAAGTCCTAGCGCCCTGAACACCTACCTCGACTGCCGGTTGAAGTTTTACTTTCGGTATCTGGCCAATTTAAAGGAAGCAGATGAAGTGACGGAAGAGGTTGATCCCAGGTTATTTGGCAATTTGTTTCATCATGCGGCCGAACTGACCTATTCGGGTTTTAAAGGGAAGCAGCAGGTTACGAAAGATGACCTGCAGACGGTACTCTCAAATCCGGTGCGGCTTGGAAAAGCGATACATGATGCTTTTGCCAGGGAATACTTTAAAGATGAGCGGATGAAAGATGTCAGGATCACTGGAAAAAATATCCTGATCGCGGAGAATCTCCGCGTCTATCTTGAAAAAATGTTGCAGAATGACATGCTCTTTACACCATTTACGATCCTGGATTTGGAGGGTCACTACGAGGCCACGTTCAGCATCCAAACAGATGGAAAAGTCCGCCGGATCAGGTTAGGAGGGGTGGTTGACCGGATTGACCGGACAACTGCAGGAACCCGGATCATTGATTATAAAACCGGACGAAACCTGTTGCTGCGATTTAAGGAGTTCCCGGACTTCTACGACCGTGAGAAGGAGAGACGGCCGAAAGAAATCTTTCAGACGCTGGTTTACAGTGAAATCTATCGCCGGAGTGTGAATGAGGATCTTCTGCAACCGGTGATCTACAAGATTGACGATTTTTTCAACGACGATTTCAGGCCTGAGATCCGGCAACATGACCAGATGATCTGTTATCGTGAAGTTGCTGCCGATTTTACCGCGAGCCTGGAAAACCTGCTTGCTGAGGTGTTCGCACCGGAGAATATCTATGATCAGACAAGCCACATCAGCCATTGCAAACAGTGTCCCTACAACTCGATATGCCGGAGGACGTGACTATACAATATTAGAGTGTTAGAGTGTTAGAATGTTAGAATGTTAGAATGTTAGAGTGTTAGAATGTTAGAGTGTTGGAATGTTGGAATGAGTGCCGGGTATCGGATGGCTTGAAGGGTTAATCCGAGCCGAGCAAGTCGGGTCTGAGTCGTCTTGTTCGTTCATAGGCCTGCGATTCTTTCCATTCACTAATCTGACGGTCATTTCCGCCGATGAGGACATCAGGGACTTTCCATCCGTGATAGTCGGCGGGTCGTGTATAAACCGGCGGGCTCAGCAAATTGTCCTGAAAGGAATCGGTGAGCGCAGAGGTTTCGTCGGAGATCACGCCCGGTAATAACCGCACAATACAATCCGTGATGACCGCGGCCGCCAGTTCTCCCCCGGTCATGACATAATCGCCGATCGATATTTCCCGGGTGACCAGATGGTCACGAACACGCTGATCGACACCCTTGTAGTGCCCGCAAAGAATGATGATGTTCTTTTTCAGGGAAAGCTGGTTCGCTGTTTTCTGATTAAACAGTTCGCCGTCGGGGCTGGTATAGATAATTTCATCGTAAGGACGTTGCGCGGTTAAATACCCGATGGCCGCATCAATGGGCTGGATGGTCATCACCATTCCTGCTCCTCCGCTAAACGCGTAATCGTCGGTCCGTTTATGCTTGTCGGTCGAAAAATCCCGGATATTGTGAATGTGAATTTCCGCGGACCCTTTTTCTTTGGCCCTTTTCATGATGGAATGATCAAAAGGGCTTTCGAGCAGTTCGGGTATCACGGTTAAAATATCGATGCGCATCGTCTTTTTTTTGCAAAAGTAACAATTTTGAAGTTCCGGGTCGCTGGTGGCGACGGGAGAAAGTGTGGAAAGATGATGTGGCCGAAAAAATAACAGCGAATACATGAATAGTGAATTAATTTTTGTTTTCTTTGACTATTCGTATTGAAAATTATATTTTCGTAGTGGATACTTGGACATAAATGTCTGAAATCTACCTGTGATTTTAAAATTGAACCCATGGAACCTAAAGATCTGAAAAACTCAAACGATGAGTTGAAAGCAACTCCGGAGGATCACGGAGCTGTAGCTATGCAACGGGAAACCAGTACCGCTGGTGTCGAAACTGAAAAGATTCAGGAGCAGGAAGCTGAAATGGAAGGATTTTCTTCTCCCGGAACAGATGGAAAAGCCACGGATGAATTCGTGGAAAAGGAGATTGTCATTGCGCAGGATGCGGCTCCCGTTGAAGTGACGAAAGTGATTCCGGAACAAAACGGACCGGTTTCTGCCGAAAGCGTTGACGCACCGGAGGAGGAAATGTCCGTCAAAGAAGAGCCTGGCGCAGTGCAGGAAGAGATGGAGGCGATGCAGGAGGGTCCTGTTTCTGAAGAACTTGTCTCCGGACAAGAAGAGGCTGTTTTGACGGAAGAGCCTGTTTCAGAAGCAGGGGAGGCCGTTTTAGAAGAGAATCCTTCGGCACAGGAAGAAGTGGAGTCCGGGGAGATGCCGGGTTTTAGCGGGGAGAAACCTGCTGCTGAATTGCCAGAGGACGAAGAGCGTGAGAAGGACCGGGGCAATAAGGAAGACCAGGAGAAACAGTCCTTCCCGGAAACAGAAGATGGGTTGAACGAGCCGACCGGAAGTGAAGTGCGCCCTTCGGGAAAGGTTGATTATTCCGGCCATTCGGAGGTGGAACTGATTAATGCGTTGCGGGAGTTAATTTCGGTGCCGAAAGACGAAGACATCAAGGACGAGATTGAACGGATAAGGATTCACTTTTACAGGAAACACAGGGAGAATATTGAGGAGGAAAAAAGAAGGTTTCTGGAAGAAGGCGGCGATGAAAATGAGTTTGTTCCCGGAAATCTGATCTATGAGGAAGATTTGAAGAATTTGCTGAAGGATTACCGGCAACTGAAGACGGACCATGCGAAGATGGTCGAAGAAGAAAAGGATCACAACCTTCAGGTCAAATATGATATTATCGAGGAGATTAAATCGCTGGTCAACCGGAAGGAGTCTATTAATAAGACATTTCAGGAATTCAGGGAGTTACAGCAACGGTGGCGGGATACGGGTCCGGTACCCCAGTCCAAACTGAAAGATATCTGGGAGACCTACCATCACCACGTGGAGAATTTCTACGATTATATCAAGATCAACAGGGAGTTGCGTGATCTTGACCTGAAAAAGAACATGGAGCTGAAGATCGTTCTTTGCGGGAAAGCGGAGGAATTGCTGCTTGAACCTTCCATTATCAAAGCGTTCAATATTCTTCAGAAATACCATGAGCAATGGCGGGAAATCGGTCCGGTTCCCCGTGACAAGAAAGATGAGCTTTGGGAGCGGTTTAAAGCAGCCACATCCAAGATCAATAAGAAGCATCAGGAGTTTTTTGAAGGACGGAAAGACGAGCAGAAGAAGAACCTGGAGGCCAAGACGGCGTTGTGCGAAAAAGCAGAGGAAATTGCCGCGCTCGCCCTGGAAACTCATAAAGAGTGGGATGATAAGTCAAGGGAACTGATCGAATTGCAGAAGGTGTGGCGCACCATCGGGTTTACGCCTAAAAAAGAGAATAACCGTGTTTATGAGCGTTTTCGTGGCGCGTGCGATTGTTTTTTCAATGCCAAGCGTGAGTTTTACTCCCAGAACAAAGAGTTTCAGTCAAACAACCTCCAGATGAAGACTGATTTGTGCTTACAGGCGGAGGCCATAAAAGACAACACAGACTGGAAGAAAACCACCGATGAGTTTATCCGGATCCAGAAAAAGTGGAAAGAAATAGGTCCGGTGCCGAGGAAACAGTCGGATGCCATCTGGAAGAGGTTTCGCGTGGCCTGTGATTACTTCTTTGATCAAAAATCAAAGCACTTTTCAGTCGTCGATGTGGAGCAGGAGGATAATCTGGCGTTGAAGAAAGCGCTGATTCAGGAGGTGAAAAGTTACCAGCTCACCAGGGATGAAGATGTGGACCTTGCTCAAATGAGGGAGTTTCAGCGCAGATGGACTGAAATCGGGCATGTGCCTTTTAAAGATAAGGATGCCGTCCAGAATGAATTCAGGGATGCGGTCAATGCCCATTTTGACCATCTCAAGATCGATGATCAGAAACGGAATTTATTGAAGTTCAGGAGCAAGGTGTCGAACATTTCGGTGACCGGCAGGGGGATGAATAAGATGCGCTACGAAAGGGATAAGTATGTCACCAGATTGAAGCAAATGGAAAGTGACCTGGCGCTGCTGAATAATAATATAGGGTTTTTTGCCAATACCAAGAATGCCGAATCGTTGATCGATGATGTAAACAGGAAGATTCAGGCTACCCAGGAAAAAATCGAGCTTCTGAAAGAGAAGATCCGGATTATTGATGAGATGGAAGAAGAAGATTAGTATTTTTTTTAAACGCGATCGCTTTTTATTGCTTAACTTTGGCGCTTTAAAAAGTCTAAAATTTTTGAGTTTTGTCAGTAACCAAGTATATTTTCGTGACCGGAGGTGTAACTTCCTCCCTGGGGAAAGGAATATTGGCGTCTTCGCTGGCTAAGTTGTTGCAGGCGAGGGGATATTCTGTGACGATTCAGAAGATGGACCCGTATATCAATGTGGATCCCGGAACGCTTAATCCTTATGAACATGGTGAGTGTTATGTCACCGTCGATGGTGCGGAGACGGATTTGGACCTGGGACATTACGAACGTTTTTTGAATGTTCGCACTTCCCAGGCCAATAACGTGACGACCGGGCGGATTTATCAGTCGGTGATCAACAAGGAGCGCCGGGGCGATTATCTTGGGAAGACGGTCCAGATCATCCCTCATATTACCGATGAGATCAAGCGGAGAATAAAGTTTCTGGGTAACAAAGGAGATTACGATATCATTGTCACGGAAATTGGAGGAACTGTGGGCGACATGGAGTCGTTGCCTTACATTGAAGCCGTTCGTCAGCTCAAGTGGGAATTGGGGCACCATGCGCTTGTGGTTCATCTCACGTTGGTGCCATACCTGGCCGCGTCGGGCGAGACAAAGACCAAGCCAACCCAGCACTCTGTGAAAATGTTACTCGAAAACGGCGTGCAGCCGGATGTATTGGTTTTGCGAACCGAGCATGACCTGGATATCAGTATTCGAAAAAAAGTCGCGTTATTTTGCAACGTCGAGATCGACGCTGTCGTGCAGTCGATCGATGTTCCTACCATTTATGAGGTGCCCATCAAAATGCTTGAGCAAAAACTGGATGTGACTGTGCTCAAAAAGCTGAAGCTGCCTTTGAAAGAGGCACCCATGCTCGACGACTGGTATGAGTTCCTGGAAAGGCACAAGAACCCGGAAAGTGAGGTTTGCATCGGACTGGTTGGCAAATATGTGGAATTGCAGGATGCGTATAAGTCGATCATGGAGGCGTTGATCCATGCCGGTGCCCAGAACAGGGTGAAGGTGAACCTGAGACTGATTCACTCGGAGAAGCTCGACGCCGGGAATGTCCGTTCCTTGCTGTCAGGGCTTTCCGGGATCATTGTTGCTCCGGGATTCGGACATCGTGGAGTGGAAGGGAAAATTGTGGCGGTACAGTATGCCCGGGAAGAGAATATCCCGTTTCTTGGGATTTGTCTCGGAATGCAAATGGCGGTCATCGAATTTGCCAGAAATGTGCTTGGACTGGAAGGAGCCGATTCAACGGAGATGAATGAAAAGACCCATTCTCCGGTGATTGATTTGATGGAAGAGCAAAAGGGCATCACCGAGAAAGGCGGTACCATGCGGCTTGGCGCTTACCTTTGCCGGATCACGGATAAATCGTCCAATTTGCTTAAAGCGTACGGTGTGCAGGAAATCTATGAGCGCCACCGGCATCGTTACGAATTTAACAACCATTATCTCGAAGACTTCAAAAAGGCCGGGATGAAGGCTTCCGGGATTAACCCGGAAACCAACTTGGTTGAAGTGGTTGAAATTCCGGAGCACAAATGGTTTGTGGGTGTTCAGTATCATCCGGAATACAGCAGTACCGTTCTGAGTCCGCATCCTTTGTTTGTGGCATTTGTAAAGGCGTCGATGGGATAATTCAGAAAATACTTTTTTATGGATAGAAACACGATTACCGGGATGGTGTTGATTATCGTCATCCTCATTGGATTCAGTTACCTGAACAAGCCATCACAGGAAGAACTTGAAGCGGCAAGGCAACGGCAGGATTCAATTGCCCGGGTCGAAGCCCAGTTGCAGACGGAGGCTGAAGCCCGCTCTGAAAAAGAGGCTTTTCGTGATACCGTGTTGACGTCGGGAACAGATTCGGTCAACGTCATACAGCAGGCTGCGGATCGTTTTGGGGCTTTTGGCCAGGCTGCAACCGGGGAAGAAAAAATTATCACCCTCGAGAATAATCTGATCAGAGTCAGCCTGTCGACAAAAGGGGGAAAGATCCGTTCTGTCGAACTGAAAAATTACCAGACCCATGATTCCCTGCCGTTGATTTTGTTTGACGGGCCGGATAATTCGTTTGGACTGAACTTTTTTGCGCAGAACAGGGGCATTCGCACCGACGATCTGTATTTTGTTCCTTCTGCCGGCGAGATGAAACTGGTTGCCGGAGGGCCGCCGGTAAGGAAAGGAAAAGAAGGAAACGAAAAATACAACGAAGAAGCGGGAGGTGAAGAACAATCGGTAAAAATGAGGTTGATGGCCGATGAGGATTCGTACCTGGAGTACTGTTATACGATCAGGCATAATTCCTATATGGTTGGTTTTGACGTCAGGATCATTGGCATGGATCACCTGATCGCCGCGAATTCCAATTACCTCAATTTTACATGGGCGCACGCCGGACCACGGCTGGAAAAGAAATCCAAGTACGGGGAAGATAATTACACGTCCATTCATTATAAGTACTTCGAAGATGATGTCGAGAAGTTAAGTCCGGCGAAATCGACTGAAGAAACCCTGACAACCCGGGTCAAATGGATCAGTTTCAAACACCTGTTTTTTAACTCGACCATCATCGCCAACGAGGCTTTCCCGACTGCCGATGTCAAATATGGGTATCGCGAGGAAAGCAATAAGTATGTCGGCGACTTCTATGCAGACATCGCGCTTCCTTACGAGAGTAGGGCGAACCAGGATTATGGGATGCGTTTTTATTTTGGCCCCAACCATTTTCAGACGCTGAAACAATATGCGATTTCCCTCGACCGGCTGATCAATCTGGGATATTCGATCCTCAGGCCGGTAAACCGTTATTTGGTTATTCCCGTATTCAATCTGCTGCGAAATTATATTGGGAATTTCGGGATCATTATCCTGTTACTCACCGTCTTCATTAAGATTATTTTGCTGCCCTTTACGTACAAGTCCTATTTGTCACAGGCAAAGATGAAGGCGCTCAAGCCGGAATTGGATGAGCTCAATGAAAAATTCGGCAAGGATAAGCCGATGGAGAAACAACAGGCCGTCATGGCGTTGTACAAAAAGGCGGGGGTGAATCCGTTGGGCGGATGTCTTCCGATGTTGCTGCAAATGCCTATTTTGTTCGCCCTGTTTTTCTTTTTCCCGGCATCGATTGAGCTGCGGCAGGAAAGCTTCCTGTGGGCGAAAGACCTCTCGTCGTTTGATTCCATCCTTGATTTGCCGTTTACGATACCACTGTACGGGGATCATGTGAGCTTATTTTGCCTGTTGATGACCGTGACCACGATCTTTTCCACAAAACTGAATTCACAGGCTACCGCCAGTACACAGACCATGCCGGGAATGAAAACCATGATGTATATGATGCCGGTTATGTTCCTGTTTATCCTGAACAGCTATCCGGCGGGACTCAGTTATTACTATTTCCTGGCGAACCTGATCACGATCGGACAGATGTTCCTTTTCCAGAAGCTGATCGACGAGGACAAGATCAGGACACAGATTCATACGAATAAGAAGAAAACCGTTCAAAAATCCA
>CAZANK010000010.1:14024-20033 GCA_964486235.1 uncultured Prolixibacteraceae bacterium
GACAAGATCAGGACACAGATTCATACGAATAAGAAGAAAACCGTTCAAAAATCCAACTTTCAGAAAAGACTGGAAAAAATTGCGAAAGACCGGGGCGTGCAATTACCAAAATAACTTGGGAAGTCGTGGGTCGTGAGGCCGGAAACCGGAAAACATTCCTCCTCCATGCCCTATGCCCTGTGTCTCTTAGATGGTCCGGATAAAAATAACGATCAGCGGGATGAAAATGATGATCAGCAGGATGAACTTTCTCCATTGAAAGATGCCGGCATACAACCCTGCCAGCAATACCGTGTGACCGGGCCAATCAGACTGGATTTTTCCTTTCATGTGGTTTCCTGTATAGGTGATCAACTCCCTGCTGCTGCGTGAGATCGTCCAGCGGCCGGCGAAGATGTTTTTGCATCGTAGTTGGAAAGTCTCTTCTGCGTTCAAAAGAATGACGCCATGGATGCCCAGGCCCATAAAATAAATTTCTCCAAGCAGACGATGCGTTCCGGCATCTGAAATTTCAATTTTTCGAAGGAGGATTCCCTTTGGGCGGAAGATATATTTTTCACCATATAAACAAGCGATCGCCTTTCTGCTGAAGACGACCGGACTAATTTCCCCGATCTGCTGGTCATCGAGAAACAACTGAAACTGGCTTTCATGCCATTTCTTACACCAATGTAACTGCATTTCCATAAGATCAGATATGGTGTTAACGCATGATCAACGGAATTTTGCCATGAAGTTACAAAATCCTTCAATCACAAAGGCAGGAAAAGCACATCGTTTTCCAAAAATGTTTCATTCTAGAGCGAATTTCTGTGGATGAATTGAAAGGGGCACTTTATTCGTTTGAACTCCTTTTTCAGGATCATTTCTGCGGCAATCCGGCCAATTTCATCATGATTGGTCGAGATGGTGGAGATTCCGTCACAGAGGATCTCCTTAACCGGATTTTCGTTGTATGAAATAATCCCGATATCCCTTCCGGGTGTCCATCCTCTTTTTTTGATCATCCTGATGAGATCATACAGATCGTTATCGGAGATGGTGATGTAAACCTCCTGCTTGTACAACCGGTCCTCTTCAAGGGAGTCAAGGATTTGGTATTCAAATTGATTCAGTTGACAGAAGAGGGCGAATCCTTTTCGGATGTAGGAGGAATAATATTCTGTTTTAGGAAATACCAGGTTTAGCCGGGTATATTTTTTCAGAATTTCCAGTGCGGCGGAGAGCGCTTGCCGAATATCCTGATCATACTCCTGATAAACCACGGGATAGTCTTTCAATTCCGCCAGATTCCTGTCGACGATGAGGACTTTTTCTTTCGGAATTTTTCGGATGACGCTTGCTACATCGGCATTTTCATTTTTGAAGTGCGGAAGGATCACGAAATAATCGTAATTGGAAAGATTGTTTTCAATGATATTTTCAAACTCAGCAATGTCATAATTATAGATAAACACGTCAACACCGGCTTTTTTCCCGAGGGTCTGGATAAACGAATTATACAGGCTTCGTTTATAATTACTCAGTTTATTAAAGATCAGGCTTATCCTGAGTTTTTTACCAGGACTGTTCTGCCTGACATAGTACCCCTTTCCCCTTACCGAGGCCAAGATCCCTTTTTTCCTGAGCTGCACGTAGGCCTTTTCGACCGTATCGCGCGAGAGCAACAGTTCTTCACTGGTCTCGTTGATCGAGGGTATCCGTTGCCCTTTCTTGAAAATCCCTGATTCAATATCAGAAATAATCATCTCTTCTACCTGTCTGTACTTCGGTATCCCCGATTCAGAATCGATTCTGGTATAATCATTCATTTTGTTTCTTTGTGAAATTCATGGCTCCCTCTACTTCTTCAACAGTGATAGGAAGCCGGTCACCAAGGAGTTCACAACCCGTTTCGCTGACCAATAAATTGTCTTCAAGACGGATGCCGCCAAAGTCACGGTAGTTGTCAAGTTTTTTAAAACTTATGAAAGCCGTATTGATCTTTTCTTTTTTCCATTTGTCAATCAGGGCGGGAATAAAATAGATACCGGGTTCATTGGTGATCGTGAAGCCAGGGCGAAGTTCCCTGCCGAGACGAAGCGAAGCCGTTCCGAACTGGTTTGATGGTTTTACCTCGTCGTCGAAGCCCACATGGATTTGTCCGAGATCTTCCATGTCGTGTACGTCAAGGCCGATCATGTGCCCTACCCCGTGGGGGAACAAAAGCGCATGGGCGCCATTCGCCACGGCCTCATCAACATCTCCTTTCATCAGCCCCAGCTCCATTAATTTAGAAGTGATAAGCCGGGCAACTGCCAGATGGACCGAGCGGAAAGTTACTCCCGGTCTGATCCGTTCCCTGGCATCATTATTGGCCGCGAGAACGATTTCATAAATCTCACGCTGCCGGAGAGTGAATTTTCCCCCGACCGGTAATGTCCTGGTAAAATCGGAGGCGTAGTGCATGTTGTTTTCGGCGCCTGCGTCGATCAGCAGGAGCCTTCCTTCTTTTAAATAATGGATATGGCTTTGGTTATGAAGAATCTCTCCGTGTTGGGTAAGAACAGTGGGGTAGGCGGGCATCCCACCCATTGTCACCGGAATGCTGTCAATCGCCCCGGCGATGGTTTGTTCCCAAACCCCGGGGCGTGCCATTTTGAATGCCGTCTTATGCATGTGAGAACCAATAGCCCAGGCTTTTTTCATTTCTTCAACCTCACAGGGTTCCTTGACCGACCGGAGCGCTACCACTTCCCGGATCAGTGCGCACGAGGCATCATACGAAAGCCGGTCGGCCCTGATGCCCAAAACTTCCTGCAGTGTCAGTTTGTTTTCAGCCCGGTAGGGTGGAAGAAAACGGATCTTACGACCTTGCCTGACGGCTCCCTTGATCACATCTCCCAGACGTGTAAATGGAAACGTTTGGTGCACGCCTGTTTGCCATGCCCTTTCCTGAAGACTGACCTGAGGGCCCATCCAGATCATATCGTCGATACCGGCGTCATTTCCGAAAATCATTTCTTCGCCGTTGTCCGTATCAATGACCGCTGCCAGACCGGGGGCATCGAGTCCAAAGAAATACAAAAATGAACTGTCCTGCCTGAAAGGGAATGTGTTATCCGCGTAATTCATGGGTGAAAGCGTATTTCCCATGAGCAGGATTAATCCTCCTTGAAGACGTTCTGCCAGCTTTCTCCGTCGTTCGGTATAGGTCTTTTTTTCAAACATCGCGTCTTGAAAACAAGTTTAACTTTGCAAGATAAGAAAATATCGGGTGACAAGGGACTCCTTTGAAGGCTTTTTACTTGTGATTATCTTAGGAATCCGTATACTGTTAAACATATAACAAAAGTTTTTCGGACGCGTATATATCCTTAAAGAGCAAAAAAAATGATGAGAAACAGTCTGTTAAGTTATCTGAATAAGCGAATGGAGGAAGCTGAAAAGGAGAAAGTTCCATTTGTAAAGCCGGCAGGTCCTGTCATTACCATTTCCAGGGAAGTCGGTTGCGGGGGTCTCCGGATCAGCCATCAGTTGGCGGCGGAATTGAATAAGCAGGTGTACTGCAAAAAGTGGCAGGTCGTTAGCAAGGAGATATTAAGTGAAAGTGCGCATGAATTGCAGGTTGCACCGGAAAAGGTAGAGCGTTTGATGAAACTGGATCAGCATTTTACTTTTGATGAAATTTTATCGGCTTTTACCGATAAGTATTATAAGAGCAACCGGGTCATCATGAAAACGGTGCGGGAAGTGATCCGTAATTTTGCCGTAGATGGATGCTGCATTATTCTGGGTCGTGGCGGGCATATTATTGCCGGCGATATCAAGAATGCCCTGCACGTTCGCCTGATCGCACCGATTCCGTGGCGTGTCGGCCGGATTTCGGCGAGCAGGGGACTTTCTGCCACGGAGGCGTTACAGTATATCAAAGAGACCGATCAGGAGAGAGATCATCTCCACAAACACTTTTTGAAAGGCAAGACCGCCGAGGAGAATTACGATCTGATGATCGATGTCTCCCGGTTCCCTGACGGGATGGTGGTCCCGCTGATCCTTCATGCCTTTGCATGTAAGGGCATTCCAAGTCAGCTAAATGAGGTCCCCTATTTTTAAAAATCTTCCCGGAAGAACAATTAGGTCATGATTTCGTCAATCAGATACTTGTTTCTTTCTGCCGAATTTCTGGAAACAAGCTCGCTGATGAAGCCCGCGAGGAACAGTTGGGTGCCAATGATCATCGCCGTTAAGGCGAGATAAAAGTAAGGGCTGTCAGTGACTTTCGGTGCGACCAGGTTTTGGGCAACGGCGTGGAGCTTACTGATCCCCACCCAAAGAGCCGCGAAAAACCCGGCTAAAAAGACGAGTGTGCCGATCAGTCCAAACAGGTGCATGGGCCGTTTCCCGAATTTAACAACAAAGATGACCGACAGCAGGTCAAGCGGACCCCGGACGAAGCGTTCAAATCCGAATTTTGTCTTGCCGTATTTTCGTTCCTGGTGCCGGACCACCTTTTCGCCGATTCTCCTGAATCCGGCCCATTTGGCGATAATCGGGATATACCGGTGCATTTCTCCGTATACTTCAATGCTTTTTACCACCCGCCGGTCATACGCTTTGATGCCGCAGTTAAAATCGTGGATTCTGATCCCTGAGCTGTGACGGGCAATCCAGTTGTAAAACCTGCTGGGAATATTCTTGGAGAAGAGCGGATCATGCCTTTTTTTCTTCCACCCTGAGATCAGGTCGTAGTGTTCTTCCGTGATCATCCGGTAGAGGTCCGGGATTTCTTCAGGGCTATCCTGGAGATCGGCGTCCATGGTGATGACCACTTCGCCCTGAGCATGGGTAAAGCCTACCTGCAAAGCTGCTGACTTACCGTAATTTCGTCTGAACCGGATTCCTTTCACCGATGGATTCTTCTGGTGGATCTCTTCGATGATCGGCCAGGAACGATCACTGCTTCCGTCGTCAATGAAAATGACTTCATAGGTGAAGCCGTTTTTGTCCATCACCTGCTTAATCCAGCCGGCCAACTCGGCCAGTGACTCTTCTTCGTTCAGTAAGGGAACAACGATCGAAATATTCGTACTCATTTATTCTTCCTTTTGCACCTCTTCCATCGCTTCGTCAAAAGCATTTCCTTCATCATGCTTCTTTACGATGATTGAGGTGGCCAAAGATATAATAAATCCAAGTAAAGCAAAGGAAAATAGTCCGGAAATTGCGATGATCGCGGGACTTTGAAATTTGGACATCATCGCGGTGGCCACTTCGATGCTCTCTTCGGGCAACCCTTGTTGCAACATCGTCTCTTCCTGCATAACCCTGATCTGATCGAGAAGGGTGGGATCAATGAACCTGAAAAGGATCACGGTATACAATGACTGAATAATGCCGGCGAACAACATGGCGGCTACGCCAAACCTGAGCGCAGTGCCGTAACTGATGTACCCGTCAAGTTCCTTGTTCCGGTAGTTACGTTGAGAAATGAGAATCCCGGCTGCGATAATCACATAGGAGAGCCACGTCAACGATGGATTGAGATTTTGTCCCATGGCATAAAGGATGACACTAAACAGCACGGTGGCAACACCCAGGTAGAATCCGTAGGTCATGGCACTTTGCCAGAAGGTTGATTTTTCTTCCATGATGATGGTCTTTGATACAGAACAAATATAGGAATTTTCCGGACGTCACCCGGGATATTTTTCGATAAAGAGAATTTTGGTATTTTACGAGCGTAGAAAAAACCGTAGGATAGTTCCCTGATTGTGAGTTTCTTAGTAAGGTAGTATTGAAAAATATGCTTCGGGATTGCGCGATTCGTTTGCCGGGAATGCAAATTTTTCTACTTTTGTCGCCGGGTAAGTCCTGTACGGTCAGCTCCCGCTGAATCCCCCCAGGGTCGGAAGGCAGCAAGGGCAGGCGGTCGTAGCGACGCGATACAGATCGCTTACCCATTTTTTGTGATATGCCGGATTAGCTCAGTTGGCCAGAGCACGTGATTTGTAATCTCGGGGTCCTCAG
>CAZANK010000011.1:0-8568 GCA_964486235.1 uncultured Prolixibacteraceae bacterium
ACAGGAGCAGCGAAAATATCGTCGGCACATTAGACCAGCAATACAAAAAAGGATACGATTTTATCTTGGCTAAGTTGGATAAAGTACAGGCAGGGCAGTCATTTAACAGCCTTAGCAAATCTGAAATTCCTGAAATAGTGATTACGGAATTGCTTGTCAACGCCCTCATCCACAGGGATTATTTCATCCATGATTCCATCAAGTTGTTTGTGTTCGATGACAGGGTTGAGATGATCAGCCCGGGGAAGTTACCTAACAGTTTGACGGCAGAACAGATTAAGAAAGGCGTGAGGAGGACAAGAAATCATATCATTGCTTCCCTTGCTCCTGATCTGTTGGAATACAGAGGAGCCGGAAGTGGCATTTTGCGTGCCCTGCAGGCATATCCCGACATTCAATTTATCAATGATACAGAGGGTGAACAATTCAAGGTAATCATCCCAAGGCCGGAAGATAAATAATGAAACGGGACAGTCATCTTTGACAAAGTGCTGACCGTGCAATAGAGCGTTTTTCATTATTCGCTAAAAAGCGATATCTTTATATTTCATATTTTATGTTTCACTTTTTGTGTTTCATATTTTATGATTTATTGAGAACTCATTATGGAAAAGAAATTGAACAATCCCTTTTTGGTGGCGGGTTACCATAGTCCTGCTTACTTTTGCGACCGGGAACAGGAAACAGAAAAAATCATATCTGCGTTATCGAACAACCGCAATATTTCGTTGATTAGTCCGCGTCGTATCGGAAAAACGGGTTTGATACATCATGTTTTTTATCGTTTGCGGGAACAGGATAAAAAGATTCGTTGCTTTTACATGGATGTTTTTTCCACGCAAAACCTGCATGATTTTGTATCGCTGTTTGGTAAAACCGTTATTGGGGAATTGGATAATTATTCGGAGTCGGCTGCAAAGAAGATATCCTCTTTTTTCAAGAGTTTCAGGCCTTCATTTGTATTTGATCCGGTTACGGGATCGCCGTCCCTGCAGTTGGATATTCAGCCCGGACAATCTGAACAAAGTTTGCAGGAGATTTTTTCTTACCTGAAAGAATCCGGCAAAAGGGTTTACATCGCCATTGATGAATTTCAGCAAATCATCGATTATCCTGAAAAAGGTGTGGAAGCCCTCCTTCGTTCGTATATTCAGTTTTTAACTGACGTGAAATTTATTTTTTCAGGAAGCAAAAAGCACTTAATGGACGCTATGTTTTCCTCCGTGAACAGGCCGTTTTATCAAAGCACTCAAAAAATCGGGTTGAAAGAGATTCCGTTAAACACCTACCGCGAATTTGCGGTGAAGTTATTTGAGTCGTATAATAAATCGCTTGACAGCCGGGTGTTTGATTTTATTTATCTGGAAATGATGGGGCACACATGGTATATTCAGCTAATTCTTAATCACCTGTTTGCGATCCAAAAAACGAATTATTCGGAACAAGACGTAAATGATTTGATTGATGAAATACTACAGGAAGAAAATGCAACTTTCAAAACCTATTGCGAAGTAATAACCAAAGGACAGTTACGACTACTTAAAGCAATCGCGTCGGAAAAGAAAGTAGCGGAACCATACGAGACCGCCTTTATGCGTAAGTATAACCTGACCGCGCCGAGTAGCGTACGATTGGCATTAAAATCATTGGCAGATAAAATGCTGATATTAAGAGATGAAACCGGAAATTATTCTGTTTACGACCGCTTCTTTTCGTTGTGGCTGGAAAAATCTAAAATATAGCGCAAAACATTTTAATGTGATTTTTGGCAGGATTGAAGCGGGATACCCATGGTATTCTTTGACAGGGTACCTGATGATATCGAAGCAACAAAGGTACTCCAGGACGACTTCGACCTGATCGATATCTGCACCCCGTGGAAGCTGCATGCCCACATGGCTATCTATGCGATGGAGCAAGGTAAGCATGTGGCCGTTGAAGTTCCCGCAGCGATCACCGTGGAAGATTGCCGGAAGCTGGTGCAAACCTCAGAAAGGACAAGGAAGCACTGCGTCATGCTGGAAAACTGCTGTTATGATTTCTTTGAGCTGCTGACGCTCAACATGGCCCGGCAGGGACTTTTCGGGGAGATTATCCATTGTGAAGGGGCATATATGTTGTCCCCTGCGGAAACTGTTTTACAGAGGACGGCAGGATCATAGCCGTTCAGTAAAGTTCAGTGAACCGGAAGGATAAGTTCTTGAAAGGCAGCTAAACTATCAGAATAAAGAGAAAAGGAATTGCTGAAGCGAAGACCGGATCACTTTCAGCGCTTTGCCAAGATGCGTTTCAACGGTTTTGGTCGAAACGCCCAATGCCTCGGCAATCTCTTTTTGCGAACGACCTTCCTCCCGGCTTAACCGGAACACCAGTTGACATTTTTCGGGCAGGCCCTGCACCGTATCTTCAATTTGCCTGCGGGTAGTTTCATAATCCAGCCAATTCTCTGTCTGATTAGCCCCGTCAGAGACCGTTAGCCGCGATTCCTGTTCAAAAGCAGCATGTTTTCGTTGGCGGGCCAGCCTTGTCAGGATTTGATATTTGACACAGGAAGCCATATAGGTATGAACGGTCTTCGTGATTTCAATCGTTGTCCTCCGTTCCCAAAGAGACAAAAAGACATCCTGGACCACTTCTTCAGCTTCCACCTCGGATTTCAGTTTGATCAAAGCCTGAACAAGCAGCTTCTTCCAGTACCGGTGATAAAGCTCTTCATAAGCCGCCTGATCTTCCTTTTCCCGTAGGTGCCGGATCAGTTCGGCATCGCCGTATGACGCGTATTTTTTCATAGAGGCTGTTATGAAGGCTAAATTTAGTCATAATTTTTTTGTTCTCATCGTCGATTCCCTTACAATCAAATCAGTCCGGATGATCACCGTCTCAGAGGCGACGTTCTGCTGCGGCTGTTCAATCTGGCGGATGGCCAAACGGGCGGCAGCCTGTCCCATTTCAAAGGCATGGTCGTCGATGGTGGTCAGCGCGGGATCAATGATCAACGAGGTTGGCGTGTTGCTGAACCCAACAACCGCGATGTCTTCCGGTACCCTCAACCCGGCTTTTCTGATGGCCTGAATGGCACTGATGGCACTGGTGTCGTTGGAACAGAAAATTCCATCGGGGGGAAGAGGTATTTTCAGAATTTTTTGAGTTGCCCGGGTCCCCTCGTCACTGCTCAGATCTTCGGTGAGGCAGATCAAATCGTCATCCGGGGCGATCCCATTCCGGCTTAGCGCTTCCCGGTATCCTTTCAGCCTGTCCCGAAAAATGGCCATGTGCTGGTTGCCCGCGATGTGGGCGATCCGCCGGCACCCGACCGATAGCAAATGTTCAGTGGCTTTGGTGGCCGCACCGAAATCGTCGATGATGACTTTGTGGGTCTCAATTTCATTGCAAACCCGGTCAAAAAAGACAAGCGGAATGTTGTTTTCCTTGAATACGGCAAGATGATCGTAATTATTTGTTTCCATGGCCAGACAGGCAATGATGCCGTCGGCCTGACTGGCAAGCAGCATCCGGGCATTTTCTTTTTCCCGCTGATAGGAATTGTTGGATTGGAAAATGATCACGTAATAACCTGCCTTGCTGGCGACTTCCTCAATGCCCGCGATGGCCGACGACTGGAAGTAACGGTCTATCCGGGGGATCAGGACCCCGATCAGGTTTGTCTTTTTCCTTCGCAGGTTTGCCGCGACCGTGTTCGGGTAGTATCCCAGCTTTTTCGCCAGCCGGTGCACGTCAGCAGTCATTTTTTTTCCGATGCTCGGATGGTTTTGCAGCGCTCTGGAGATCGTGGACGGCGAAACGTTTAACCGTTCAGCCATCTCCTTGATCGTTATTTTGGATTTTCTCATATACGTTAAAAACTGACCGGGAAATCGCTCATGGTTTTTCCCGGAATACGTGTTGCAAAATAATAAGAAAATTCATATCACCCCCGGAACGGAGCTTGAAGGCTTACAATTCCCGAATGCGAATGTTCCTGTAGTGGATTTGACTTCCATGATCCTGAATTAAAAGATGGCCGTTGGTTTTATGCCCGTAGCCCGGGTAATTTCTAAATTTTGTTTGTTGGATAAGTTTTTGAAAATCAGAATTTCCGATATTTACATGCACGATCTTCTGTCCGTTTAGCCAATGTGTTGTTTTCCCCCGCCTGACTTTGATTTTGGCAGAATTCCATTCGCCCGGAGGATTCAGGTGTTTATCCTTTTTTGGGGCACACAAGAGGTAAAGCGCCCCCGTTGAACCTTTAGCGTCATCGAATCCGGCGATCTTGTCCTGATTGAAATCGTCGATGATCTGGTATTCGAACCCGATTAATTCTGTTTTCCCGTTTTCCAGGTTTCTCATCTCATTGACGAAATATTTGATCCCCGAGTTGACCAGTTCCGTCATTTTAAACTCAAACTCCAGCTCAAAGCCGGTGTATTTTTTTTTCGTGATAAGATCACCCCCCTTCCTTCCGGAAAGGAGTAGAAATTCATCGTTCTTGATTAGCCATCCGTCATTGGGAAAGGACTTGTTTTGGGCGCTTTTCCAATGAATGGTATCTTGCTTTTGGACAAAAAGCGGCTGCCAAGAAGGGCCTTTTGTTTTTTGATTTTCTTCCCTGACCGTTGCTTGTCTGGTGATTTTCTGAGCTTCTGCAGAATAAGAAGCGAACAGGAACAAAAGCAAAGATAGAACTGCCCGCGTTGTCACTTTTTGGTTTAAAGAATCTGTATTCATTTTTATGGATCAATTAATCGTTTACAAGTTTAGAGAATAAACGCAAACTACGCAATCGTTTGCTTATTTTTCTGTTGAGGCGTTTCTTCTTGTCCGGCCTATGATTCAATTTTAGTTGCCTGGTTTCTACGCACGGACCATTATGCACGGACCATTACGCACAACTCGTTACTCGCGACTCACTACATCTTCGACCGTCATTCATAAACCAATGAATTTGCTTATTTTTGTCAGATGACATCAATGAAGGATACCATGTGGCACACAATAGCAAAGGAGGAGGCATTGCATCAGCTTCAGGTTGATCCGACGCGGGGACTGACAGAGGAAGAGGCAAAGCGAAGACTGGCAGCATCCGGACCGAATAAGCTCAAGGGGCAAAAAAAGAAGACGGTATTCCAGTTGTTTTTCGCGCAACTCAGGGACTGGCTGATCTATGTCTTGTTCGCGGCGGTGGCGATCACCTTGTTCATGGGCGAATATATCGATGCGGTCATTATTTTACTGGTGATCATGCTGAATGCCGTTTTGGGGGTGATTCAGGAAGTGAAGGCCGGGAATGCCATTGAAGCCTTGCAGAAGATGTCCACACCCCGGGCGCTTGTCCGCCGGGACGGGATCGTGAAGGAAGTCGATTCGGAGGCGCTGGTTCCCGGCGACCTTTTAATCCTGGACACGGGACGTTTTGTGGCCGCGGACATCCGTCTGACCGAGGCTGCCAACCTTCAGATTGAAGAGTCGGCGATGACAGGAGAGTCGGTGCCGTCGCAGAAAGACGCTTCGCTGTTGCTGGATGAAGAGACGTCGTTGGGTGACCGGAAAAACCTGGCTTTTATGGGCAGTCTGGTGACCTACGGACGGGGTATGGGCGTGGTGGTTGCCACCGGGATGGAGACCGAGATGGGGAAGATCGCGGGCATGATCGGCGAAGAGGAAGAAGAAAAAACACCGTTGGAAAAACGACTGAATGAACTTGGCAAAATACTGGGGAAGCTGGCGATCGGGATATGCCTTTTTATTTTCGTGGTTTCTGTGTTACAGGGTCGCGATCTGGCAGAGATGTTTCTCACCTCGGTGTCGCTGGCCGTGGCATCTATTCCTGAAGGACTCGCGGCGATTGTCGCGGTTGTCCTTTCAGTGGGCGTGACCAACATGTCGAAAAGGAACGCGATCATCAGGCGCCTGCCTGCCGTGGAAACCCTAGGATCGGTCAATATCGTCTGTTCGGACAAGACCGGCACGCTCACGCAAAACACCATGACGGTTGTCAGCTACTACACGGTCGACGAAGAAGTGAGCGTCCCGGAGAACCGGGAAGGTACGCCCCAGTCCCGGCTTTTGGCGAAGGCGATGATCCTGTGTTCGGACGCGACCCTGGAAAACGGGGAAGGGACCGGAGACCCCACCGAGATCGCCTTGCTTGTTCTGGGGGATCATTTGGGACTGGACAGAAATCGGCTGGCAACCGATACGCGGCGCGTGGGCGAATTTGCTTTTGATTCGGAGCGCAAGCTGATGTCGACCCTCATTGAAGAAGATGGCCGGTTGACAGTTTATACGAAGGGAGCAATCGACAATCTGCTGCAGATTGCCACACACGTGCTGGCAGAAGGACAGCCGGTGCCGATGACCGAAGAATACCGGGAGAAATTCAACAAGGCAACCGAGCGGATGTCCGATAATGCCCTGCGCACCCTTGGCGCAGCATACAAGCCTGTCAGCCATATACTTGAGCCGGAGGAAATGGAGAAAGACCTGATCCTGATTGGCATTGTCGGCATGATCGATCCTCCCCGCGAAGAAGTGAAACTGTCCGTGAAACAGGCCCGGCAAGCCGGCGTGACAACAGTCATGATCACGGGCGACCATAAACACACGGCCTACGCGATCGCACGTGACCTGGGGATCGCCCGCACGATTGACGAGGCGATTACCGGTCAGGAGATGGATGCGCTGAATGACGAAGAACTGACGACGAGAATCCCTGAATTCAGGGTATTTGCAAGGGTGTCGCCGGAGCATAAAGTGAAGATTGTGCGTGCACTCAAAGACCACGGGAACACCGTCTCCATGACCGGCGACGGTGTCAATGACGCACCTTCGCTCAATGCCGCCGACATTGGCGTGGCCATGGGAATTACCGGCACCGACGTGGCCAGAGGCGCTTCCGACATCGTACTGGTTGATGATAATTTCGCCACGATCGTTTCGGCGATTGAACAGGGCCGTAACATTTACAACAACATCAAAAAGTCGGTGCTGTTTTTACTCACCAGCAACCTGGGAGAGGTCATCTCCATGTTTGTCGCCCTGATGGCCGGTATGGAAGCGCCTTTTCTGGCGACCCAGCTTTTGTGGATCAACCTGCTCACCGATTCCCTCCCGGCAGTAGCCCTTGGCATGGACCCGGGCGATCCGGATGTGATGAAAGAAAAACCCCGCGATCCCAAGGAGAGCTTTTTTGCACACGGTGCCGGATTTCGGACTGTCCTGGGAGGAATAATCATTGGTCTGGTCACCTTGCTGGCATTTTGGTACGGATATCATGAACAGGGATACAGTCCTTTTGATGACCAGGTGCCCGAAGACGCGCTGGCCTACGCGCGCTCACTGGCATTTATGACCATCATTTCATGCCAGCTTTTTTATTCACTGGCACTGAGAAGTCCGAAAAGATCCGTGTTTTCCAGCCGTATCTTCTCCAATAAATACCTGATCGGGGCAATTGTCCTGGGACTGGCGCTTCAACTCCTGGTCATTGCAATCCCGGTTATGCAAAAAGCGTTCAAGCTCCAGATGCTCGATCTGCGGGCCTGGATCATGGTCATTGTCCTGGGACTCATCCCGCTGGCCGCTACCGAAGTACATAAACTGGTCATGAAGTTGAACACAAGAGGAGAAGACGGGGTGGCAAACAGATGAAAACGATCAACATTGGTTTTTCCGATAGTATTTAATAATCAATGATTTAATTCTAAAAGGGGGTATCGTCATTGCGACCACGAGGAACGAAGTGGGAAGCAACCCGGATTACAGTTTATAGTTTACAGTTTACAGTTCAAAGTTCAAAGTTCAAGGTTGAGTTTATGGTTCATCGCTCACGGCTCATATTCATGTTTTATAACATTCTCTTTCCCGCTCGGTGTTTAAACGATTAAGCATATCTTTGTTCCGCCGTTTGAATCATGAATCAGGATCGAAAAGCAACGTGAACGATGGGGAAGAAAGCATCATTGAAGGATATCGCGGCCAAAGTGGGTGTATCGACCGCGTTGGTTTCGTATGTGTTGAATGGACTGGAAAAAGAAAAGCGGGTTGGTCAGGAAGTCGTGGTGAAGATCAGGGAAGTGGCCAGGGAGTTGAATTACAAGCCGAATCAGATCGCAAGGAGTCTGCGGAAAGGGTCGACCAACACGATCGGGTTGATCGTGGCCGACATTGCCAATCCTTTTTTTGCGCACCTTGCCCGGATTATCGAAGATGAGGCGATTAAGTATAATTATGTGGTCATTATTGGCAGCTCGGACGAGAATTCCTCCAAGTCGGAATCGCTGGTCGACACGCTTTTGAACCGGCAGGTTGACGGATTGATCATCGTTCCCGCCCAAGGATGCATCCGGCAGATCAAATCGCTGGTGCAAAGGGAGATTCCGGTGGTTCTGATGGACAGGTATTTTCCTGAGATCCAGACTAATTATGTTGTTTTGGATAATTATGAGGCAACGTATGAGGCCACTTCGTATTTGATTGAAAAAGGGTGCAGGAAAATTGAGATGGTGGCTTACCGGTCTCCGCTCATCCACATGCAGGAGCGGATACGCGGGTACCGGGAAGCGATGG
>CAZANK010000011.1:8668-19589 GCA_964486235.1 uncultured Prolixibacteraceae bacterium
CAGCTTTAGCTTAAACGTTTAATGATTAAATCGATTGAACTATGAAACGAGCCACGACAAAAGATTTCTTGACACCCAGGAGAATGTTTGCTGGCGGGTTCCATACGTTGATGTCCTCATTCGCAGATACTAAGTTTAGTACGCAAATTGTACTTGGTTTAATTAAAATTATAGACACATGAAAAGAATGTTGACGATTGTACTTGTTAGCTTTTTAACAGTGGCCGCTTACTCGCAAGGCGGCTTTAACGGATTGGATATGAATATGGGCAACCTGTACCGGTTATCCAACGCGCAAACCCGGTCCATCAGTCCGGAGAACTTCACGGGCGAAAAAGGCAAGGGAGGAATGGCGGTTCCTTCCGGAAAGGATCATTTCAATACCGCGAATGCATCAAATGCAGCCCGCGATCTGGGACAGGGATGGAAAGTGAATCCTTTTATCATCATCAAGCCGGGACAAACATTTACCCTGGCTGAGATTGACGGTCCGGGTGCGATCCAGCATATCTGGATGACCCCCACGGGGAACTGGAAGTTCTCCATTATCCGGGTTTATTGGGATGATGAGAAAGAGCCGTCGGTCGAGTGTCCGGTGGGCAGCTTCTTTGCCATGGGGTGGAATGAGTATGCGCCGCTCAGTTCACTGGCCGTTTGCGTGAACCCGGGAAGCGCTTTTAACTGCTACTGGCCGATGCCTTTCCGGAAGAAATGCAGGATCACAATGGAGAACATCAACGATAAGGACGACATGAGGCTTTATTACCAGGTTGACTATACCCTTACCGATGTACCCTCAGATGCTGCCTATTTTCACGCCCAGTACAGGCGGACAAACCCCAATGTAACCTCCGATTATACGATCGTTGAGAATATTAAAGGAAAGGGTCATTTAACAGGTGTTTACCTGGCCTGGGGAGTCAATAACAACGGCTGGTGGGGAGAAGGAGAGATCAAGTTCTTCATCGATGGCGACGGCAAATTTCCGACGATCTGCGGAACAGGGACCGAAGATTATTTCTGTGGCTCGTACAATTTTGACCGTGGCGGACAGTATAAAGAGTTTTGTACGCCTTACGCGGGACTGCACCAGGTGATCCGTCCCGACGGGACTTACAAGTCGCAGCAACGTTTCGGGCTTTATCGCTGGCACATCATGGATCCCGTGCGTTTTGACAAAGACCTGAAGGTGACGATCCAGGATCTGGGATGGAGGCACGGAGGACGCTACCTGCCCCAGCAGTCAGACATTTCTTCCGTATGCTACTGGTACCAGTCGGAGCCGCATGGCAAATTTCCGCAATTGCCGTCCTGGCAGGAATTGGAAGTGAATTAGTCAGGATCAAGACACAGAATGCAAATGAAGCGAAGGAAATTGCAAAGCTAAAGAGGAAGACCGGAAACGGGAAACCGGAGACCGGAAACGGGAAGAAATTAGAAACTGTTTCAATAATCAATAATCAATAATCAATGAAATGGTTAATAGGGTGGATGCTTAAAATGAGGACACGTTCGGAAGCGACCCGGAAGGATCGGATTACCTGGCCTGTAAAAATTATGGCCCCATTTATTCGTAATGTGTTAATTGCATTGTATATGAAACAGAATCAAAGGGTAGCAGGGGCAGCGATGATCATTTTACTGGTCGCCTGCACTTCACCGGGAAAGAAAAATGAAGCGACAATGACGAAAAAGGTTAAAGGAACCTATGGGTATGATGTAGAATTTTTTAACGAAAAAAACATTGAGACCATCGAACTGAAGGACACGGAGTCCGGAGCGGCTGTTTTACTCATCCCCGGCTGGCAGGGGAGGGTGATGACCTCCACCGCGGGCGGGACCGGCGGAACCACTTTTGGTTGGATCAATTATGACCTCATCAATTCGGGAGAAGTAAGCAAACAGTTCAACCCGTTTGGCGGTGAAGAACGCTTTTGGCTGGGACCGGAAGGAGGCCCATATTCGATTTATTTCCGGGAAGGACAGGAACAGGTTTACGCGAACTGGGTGGTGCCGCCGGTGCTGGATACCGGGCATTTTGAAGTGACCTCCCGGGATCCCGGACAGGTTACTTTTGAAAAGGATGCGGTACTGAAAAATGCTTCCGGGACGGCGTTCCGCCTTGCGATTAAGCGGAAAGTTTCCTTGTTGTCGAATGACATGCTGTCTTCCCTTTTCGGGATTGACATCGCCGCCGGGCTTAGCGTGGTAGGGTACCAATCGGAGAATACCATCACCAATAACGGGGATGAAGCCTGGACGAAGGGAAAAGGCCTGCTTTCCATCTGGATGCTGGGCATGTTCAACCCGTCACCATCGACCACCGTTTTCATTCCTTACCGGGAAGAGGGCACGGGGGTGATCGTCAATGATGAATACTTTGGCAAGGTTCCGTCCGACAGGCTCATTGTTGAAAACGGGACCATTTTCTTCAAAATTGACGGGAAGCTCCGCAGCAAGATCGGCGTTCCTCCCGGCAGGGCGAAAGAACTGTGCGGGAGTTACGATTCGGAAAAGGATGTGTTGACGTTGCTATGGTGCAGCTTGCCGGATGAGCCGAAAGAATATGTGAATTCCGGTTGGGGCGAGCAGGAAAACCCGTATGAGGGCGATGTGATCAATTCGTATAATGACGGACCTGTGGAAGACGGGTCGATCATGGGACCATTCTACGAGATTGAAACGTCGTCGCCGGCAGCGGCCCTGGCGCCGGGCGAGTCCGTCACCCATGGGCAGAGGGTTGTCCATATCCAGGGAGACCGGAAAAAACTGGCGGGCATTGTTAACACCTTGTTCGGCCTTGACCTTGACGTGATCGCTTCAAAATTTCAATAAAAGATCGACTGAATATGGAAAAACATCGGATTATTCCCAAAGGTATCGTTTTGCCTTTCATCCTTTTGACCTCCCTGTTTTTTGCATGGGCGGTGCCCAACAACCTGACCGATACGATGCTGGCAGCATTCAAACGGATCATGAGCCTTTCCGACTCGAAGACAGCCTGGATACAGGTGGCGTGTTACCTGCTTGGCTATGGGTGTTTTGCCTTGCCTGCAGCGCTTTTCATTAAACGTTTCACGTATAAGTCGGGCGTCATGCTTGGTCTGGCGATGTATGCCGCCGGGACGTTCCTGTTTTATCCGGCCATGCTGATTGCAGAATGGAATGCAGGCATTGGCTTCCTGATGTTTTTACTTGCGATCATCATATTATTTGCAGGACTTTCTATTCTTGAAACATCTGCTAATTCGTATGTCTGTGCGATCGGACCGGAGTCTACGGCCACCCAGCGGCTCAATTTCGCGCAATCGTTCAATCCCTTTGGTGCCATTACCGGCGTGGTGATCAGTCAGGTGTTTATTTTATCCCAGCTCAGTACCATAAGTGCTGCGGAGCGTGCGGCGCTGCCCGCTGAGGAACTGATCCGGATTCAGGGTGTGGAACTGAACGCGGTGACCATGACCTACGTGGTGTTGGGCGTGATCATGGTCGGTCTGCTTGCCGCCATCTGGCTGACCCGTATGCCCGCGTTGAAAGAAGATGACAAAACGCTTGATTTGGGCGCGGCTTTCCGCAGGTTGATGAAGAATAAAAGCTATGTATGGGGCGTAGTTGCCCAGTTCTTTTATGTCGGGGCGCAGATTGCCGTATGGTCGTTTGTGATCAGGTATGTTTTACAGCAGTTGCAACTGGATTCGATTGTGGAAGGACTGGGAGCCAATGCTTCATCAGAGGCCGTGATCGCGGCGCTTCGCGGGGTGGAACCGGTAGCTGCCGGCTTTTACAACCTGTGTGAACAAATTGGACTGGACGCCCTGTTGCCCCGCACCGCAGAGCAGGCCGGCGCTACTTATTACATCCTTTCGTTGATCTTGTTCGTGATCGCCCGTTTTGCCTGTACCGGACTGATGAAATTTGTGAAGCCAAGAAAGCTTCTGACGACGCTGGCGCTGATCGCAGTGGCTTGTTGTCTGGTGACCATTTATGGCCGGGGATGGATCGGCGTGTACGCGCTGGTCGGCATTTCAGGGTGCATGTCGCTGATGTTTCCGACGATTTACGGGATCGGCATCCGGGGTTTGGGCGATGATACCAAGATCGGCGGGGCCGGGATGGTCATGGCCATTGCCGGTGCTGCGGTGCTCACGCAAATCCAGGGAATTGTTTCGGATCAGGTAGGCAGCATCAAGTTTGCCTATTGGGTGCCTGCGGTGGCCTTTCTGATCATCGCGTATTACGGGGCTGTAGTATGCCGCAGGCAACAAGCATAGCATTCACGTCATTTCTCCCTCCGGTATTATGGCGGCTTTCCTGGAGAGGTGAAAAAAGGGAGAAGCCTGACTTACGGGGAAATGAGAAATAGCGCTGGATGGAGAGGGGCAGGGACTAATACTTTTTTCCTCCACCCAGTTTATCCGGAAGGAAACGCAAACTGATAAGACAAAACCATAAACTAATTGCGATGAATAAAGAACTTCGAGTAAAAGGTAGACGCGAATTTTTAAAAAGCAGTGTTGCATTTGGAGCGCTGATGGGGATCCCGTTCGGGACCTCAGCCTGTGACGGGCCGGCTGATGACAAAAAGGTGACACCGGACAGGCGTCACAGAAGAACTGGAGCGTTCGAAGGTCATCAATTTAACGGAGACTATTCCGGAGAATACCTGAATAAGGTGGCTTTTCCCATCGGCGGGATTGGCGCCGGCATGTTTTGTCTGGAGGGGACCGGGGCCATTTCGCACCTGTCGGTCCGTAATCGGCCGGAGATGTACAACGAACCATACGCATTTGCCGCGATCAGCGTGAAGGGCCTTGACAATGGAGCTAAGGTACTTGAAGCCCCTGTTCCGTCCTGGAAGTTGTTTGGCCCCGCCGGCAGTGGCAGCGGGAGTGGTAACCGCAGTTACGGGTTGCCGCGGTTCGATCAGGGCCGTTTTTTACCCCGTTTCCCCTTTGCGACCCTGGAGCTGGAAGATCAGGACATTCCGCTTCGGGTCAAGGTCGTGGGCTGGAGTCCGTTTATTCCAAACGATGAGGATCATTCCGGCCTGCCCGTCGGGGTTATCGAGTACCATTTTAAAAACACACAATCCAACCCGGTTGAAGCCGTTTTCTCCTACAACGCACGAAATTTTATTGATGGGAAGGGAAGGGTTTTGGGAGAAAAAAACGGGTTCCGTATGGTGGAAGTCAACAGTGGTGCTGAAACAGGTTCCGGTTTCTCCATTTATGTGGACCAGGATGATGCCGTCGTCGATCATTGCTGGTTCCGGGGGTCCTGGTTCGATCCCCAAACTATTCTGTGGAAACATATCCGGCAAGCCGAACTGGTCAGTAATCCGCCTGTCGACGGGGTTGCACCCGGAGCTTCAGTTTATGTTCCCCTGACGCTGAATGCCGGAGAGGAAAAAATGATAGGTGTCAATTTTTGCTGGTATCTGCCCGACAGCAGGCTGTCAACAGGAACTCCCCTAAATGCCGTAAGGCCGAAGCCGTATTATAAACCCTGGTATGCCGGCCGGTTTAAAAGCCTGGATGAGGTGATCAGCTACTGGGATCTTCATGCGGCGGAATTGAAAAAGAACAGTGAACGTTTTCGCGATGCCTTTTTTTCCTCCACCTTGCCTCCGGAGGTCATGGAAGCGGTGGCTGCCAACCTGACGATCATCAAATCGCCTACGGTGTTAAGGCAACAGGATGGAAGGATGTGGGCCTGGGAAGGATGTGGTGATAATTCGGGGTGTTGCGCCGGCAGTTGTACCCATGTGTGGAACTATGCCCAGGCGATTCCTCACCTTTTCCCGGCATTGGAACGTACGCTTCGCGAAACAGAGTTTAAGGTGAACCAGGATGAGAAAGGACATCAGGTGTTCAGGGCCACCCTGCCCATCTCGAAAGCTGTCCATGACTTTCACGCCGCTTCCGACGGACAGTTGGGCGGGATCATGAAAGTTTACCGCGACTGGCGGATCAGCGGTAATACGAATTGGATGAAAGGACTTTATCCGGAGGTAAAAAAGAGCCTCGACTACTGTGTTGAAGTCTGGGATCCCAAACACCAGGGATACCTCGAGGAACCTCATCATAACACGTATGATATCGAATTCTGGGGATCTGACGGCATGTGTACCAGTTTTTACCTGGGAGCGCTCACCGCTTTCGTGGAGATGAGCAAAGTCCTGAGCGAGCCTTATGAGTACTATCAAACACTACTTCTGAAGGGAAAGAAATATATGGAGGAGGAGCTTTTTGACGGCGAATACTTCATCCAGAAGATCAGATGGACAGGGCTGCAGGCTCCGGATCCCGTGGAAGCCCAGTCCTTTCACACACAATACTCGGAGGAAGCGCTGGATATCCTGAAAAAGGAAGGGCCAAAATATCAGTATGGTACAGGTTGTTTGGCCGACGGCATTTTAGGAATGTGGATCGCCTCGGTTTGCGGACTGGATGAAATTGTGGATTCTGACAAGGTTACCAGTCATCTAAAAGCAGTCCATCGCTATAATCTGAAAGAGAACCTGAGCGATCACGATAACCCGCAGCGGCCCACCTATGCCTGCGGGGACGAAGGAGGCCTGCTGCTTTGCACCTGGCCAAAGGGTGGAAAGCCTTCCCTGCCTTTTGTTTACAGCAATGAAGTCTGGACAGGGATCGAATACCAGGTGGCCAGTCACCTCATGTTTAAGGGAGAAGTGGACAAAGGACTGGATATTGTCCGTGAATGCCGGGAAAGATACGACGGTGTGGTACGTAACCCGTTCAATGAATATGAATGCGGGCATTGGTATGCCCGGGCGATGTCGAGCTATGGGATGATCCAGGGCCTGACCGGCGTGCGCTACGACGCGGTCGACAAGGTATTGTATATCGATTCAAAGATCGGGGATTTTACCGGCTTTATCTCTACGGGAACCGGATTCGGGAATGTGGGGCTGAAAAACGGGAAACCATTCCTGAAAATGGCTTGTGGCAAGATGGACATAAAAAAAGTACTCGTATCGGGCGTGGAACAGGAGTTGCAGCAGTAAGACGTCATTTGCCAAAATACAAGAGTATTCCTGTTTTTGCAGGGATGCCCTTGTGTGCGGACGTTCAAGATAGCCTAAAAGATCCCTGGAGCGTGCCGGGAACGATTGTTTTATTTCTGCTTATGCGTTGAAAAATTCCCCAAAAGCGCATCTTTGCATTTAAGATGATGATTTTCAAATGCCTCTTCAAAGATCAGACACCCTCTTGTAAAAACAGGTCAAGGGCGTGCTGGTCATGCCGCGGAAACAGGGAATAATTCACAGAAAAACAGGGAGAAAGACGATGATGGTTTTATTTTGGAAAACAGGAACGGGTTTCTCTAAAGATTTCATACATTTACGGGAACAATGACGGAAGGGCAAAAGTGGAGCCTGGCGTACACCCGTGACGGGGAATTGAATTTGAGACCGTCATAAACTGAACAAATAGCTGAGTTATGAGCAAAAATGTCATGACAACTATCACCGTCTGCCTTTCGCCGATGATTTTTGCAGTACCTGTTTTATGTACCATGGCTGGCGACTTTGGCCTTTAAAATCTGAAGCACAACCAATAAAAGACGAGTTATGAAAGCATATTCTGCCTATCTGCTGACCGCCTTAAGGATTATTGTAGGCTGGCATTTTTTATACGAAGGAGTAGTCAAACTCATGACTCCTGACTGGAGTGCTAAAGCGTACCTGCTGGGTTCGAAGTGGATCTTTTCCGGTTTCTTCCAATGGATCGCTTCATCGCCAACACTGATGGAAGCGGTCGACCTGTTCAATACCTGGGGCCTGGTGCTGATCGGCCTTTCCCTGTTCACCGGGCTGTTGGTTCGCTGGTCATCGCTGGGAGGAGCGCTTCTGCTGTTTTTGTATTTCACGGCTTATCCGCCCATTCCGGGATACACGCTGGGCGTCGCGACCGAGGGCAGTTACCTTTGGGTCAATAAGACGCTGATCGAACTTGTTTTAATGATCATGTTCGTGGTGCTGCCCTGTGAGTTTACCTTCGGTGCGGACCGCTGGGTCAAACGCTGGAAGGAAGAAAAAGCCCGCACACCCGTCCCGTCGGTGAAACACGATGAAAAAACCTCCCTGCAACGCCGGGAGCTGCTCCGGGACATGATCGGGCTTCCTTTTCTTGGCGCCTTCGCCTACGCGCTTTACCGGAAAAAGAAATGGGACAGCTTTGAAGAAAAATTCCTCACGAAGGGCACAGATGCCAAAACCAGCGCCACGTTAAAAAGTTTTTACTTTTCTTCGATGGACGACCTGAAAGGACAGGTTCCCAAAGGAAAGATCAACGATCTGGAGCTGAGCCGGCTGATCATGGGCGGAAACCTGATCGGCGGGTGGGCGCATTCGCGTGATCTGATTTACGTTTCAAAGCTGGTCAAGGCCTACCATTCGGACGAACGGGTCATGATGACGCTTCAACTGGCTGAACAATGCGGGGTAAATGCGATCCTGACCAACCCCCAACTGAACCGGATCGTGAACAAGTACAAACACGAAACCGGGGGAAAGATGAAATTTGTCTCCGACTGCGGGGTTTCAGACGGGTTTGCCGAGGGGATCCGCCTGTCGATTGAAGGAGGCGCCGACGCCATGTACTGCCAGGGCGAAATTGCCGACCGCCTCGTGCAAGCCGGAAAGTTCGACGAGATTGCCGCGGGACTTGAAATGATCCGCCAGGCCGGAAAGCCGGCGGGCATCGGGGCCCACCGCATCGAAACCATCAAAGGCTGCGTGGAACAGGGGCTCAAACCGGATTTCTGGGTGAAAACCCTGCACCATCACAATTATTGGTCGGCCCAGCCACAGGCTGAATGGCACGATAATATGTATTGCTATAAACCGCAGGAGACCATCGATTTTATGAACGGTCTGGAAGAACCCTGGATCGCTTTCAAAGTGCTGGCAGCCGGGGCCATTCAGCCTAAAAGCGGTTTTCAGTTTGCTTTTGACAACGGCGCCGATTTTATCTGCGTCGGTATGTACGACTTCCAGGTTGTGGAAGATGTCAACATTGCCCTGGAAGCCCTCTCAAAAGCAGAGAGGACAAGGCCCTGGAGAGGGTAAGTTTTTTCTGTTATCTTTGCACCAGGCAATGAGGTCTGCCGTTAACCGCCTTCGTTTAGAAAGGCTGATGACTTCTACCATAGAAACGATAACTGTTTATTTTTTACTTTATGGTAAAATCGTTGTTTATTGCCGGGCTGGGTGGGTTTATGGGCACGGTCTTCCGCTTTTTGATTTCCCGTTACATCCAAGGCTCCCCTATTTCGCTTTTCCCGTGGAGCACGTTTTTGATCAATATTTTGGGCAGTTTCCTGATCGGAGTTTTTTACGGGTTGTCCGAGAAGGGCAATTTTATGTCGCCCGAATGGCGTATCTTCCTCACCGTGGGCATCTGCGGCGGATTTACCACCTTCTCAACCTTTTCCAATGACGCCCTGATCCTTTTGCAAAGCAGGGAACTATTCCGGTTAGCGCTGTATGCTTCATTGAGTTTCTTTCTGGGAATTGTTGCTGTTTTTGTTGGACGGACACTGACTAAACTGATCTGATATGGAGAAATCTTCAGCCATGTTGCTGCGAATTTTCATTGGTTCTACCGATAAAGTGGATCACAAAGTTTTGTGCGAATCGATCGTCTTCAAGGCTAAGGAAGCCGGATTGAAAGGCGCCACGGTATTGAAGGGCATTCTGGGTTTTGGGGCCAGTTCGGTCATTCATTCCTACAAATTTTGGGAAGTGACCGAGAAAGTACCGACACTGATCGAGATCGTTGACGACGAGGAAAAGATCCTGTCGTTTTATGAAACCATCCGGCCGACCCTGGAGTTGATGCAATACGGCTGCCTGGTGACCACCGAACGCTTGAATGTGCTGTTGTATAAATCAGGCCAAAAGCGAATGTTTGATTCATAAACGGGGGGGGGACTAAAATAGACAAACAAGTTGAAATCAATTATTTGCAACAAGGACAAGGCGACACAACAGTTCTTTTTTTACACGGTTGGTGTATTGACGGAACTTATTGGAAAAACCAAGTCGAGTATTTTTCTAAAAGTTACAATGTCTACGCAATTGACCTGCCGGGCTTTGGCAAATCCAAAGCCGATAGAACCAACTGGACAATTGAAGAATATGCCAATGATATAACAGCATTTATTGACACAATGAACCTTAAAAATGTTGTAATCATTGGACATTCTATGGCAGGCGAAATTATGTTACAAACAGCACTAACCAACAATCCAAAAATAGTAGGCGTTGTAGGTGTTGACAATTTCAAATTTATTGACGTTGCATTTACACCAGAACAAATGAAACAAATGACCGGCTTTTTTACTATGCTGGAAAAGGATTTTAAAAATTCAGCACCTATGTATGCCGATATGATGCTTTTTCACCCAACAACTTCAAAGGAAGTGAAAGACCGCGTAAAAACTGATTTTGCAAATAGCGATACCGTTATTGGCTATGGAACATTTATGAACCAAATGCAATACGCATCTACCGATGCACAAAGATTAGAACAGCTTAATTATAAGTTGTATTTAATAAATAGTGACAGTTTTCCAACAAACGAAACCGGACTGAAAAACCATTGTAAAAACGGTTTTCAAGTGGAAACTGTCTCTGCAACAGGGCATTATCCAATGATAGAAAAACCTACAGAATTTAATTTAATATTAGAGAAAGTGGTGAGGGGAATGAAATAAACTGCTGCTAATAAATAGGACTCTGAACGGTCGGCACGACCCCGCGGTGAGTCGGTAAGACAACAATGATTTTACAACATATCAAGGAAAAATTGGATAGTAAAAAAGCATTATATGTTTCAGCCGACGATATGTACTTTAGTGAAAACAGACTCCTTGATTTAGCTGATAATTT
>CAZANK010000012.1:0-18878 GCA_964486235.1 uncultured Prolixibacteraceae bacterium
CCAGGTTCTATGACCCGGAATTAGGAAGGTGGCATACCATGGATCCGATGGCAGAGAAGGGGAGAAGATGGAGCCCGTACTCATACGCGTTTGATAATCCAATGAGATTTATTGACCCCGATGGAATGTGGGCAGGAGACCCGGTAAAAACGTGGAGACTCTCTGGAAGTCTAAAGATGTCCACAGGAAAAAGAGGATTCAAAGTTTTTGGTGTCGGAGCAAATTATAGTAAAGGTGGAGCAGAACAGGAACTTAAAGGCTATATTGAAATATCAACCGATGGTCACGTCAAAGCTGGAGTATCGCATACTCAACGAGAAATTAAGGAAGAAACAAACCTTTTAGGGCCTGTACATGGAACTGAAAGTACCATAAGAGAAACCACAACTGAATTAAACACGGATGAAGGGCTAAAAGAAACCCAAGAAAAAGTATTTTCCGAGAAGGATTCTGGAGGGGTAGGTCCCGTTTCCCAGGAAGAAACCAAAGATGGGAAAACCACAAAGGTTGAAGCCTCAGGAGAAGTAAATGCAGTCATAGTGGGTGTTGGAGGAGCATTAGGAATTGAAGTATCTGAAGATAAGAATCAAAAAGTTCAAACGCCTACTGTTCCACCAATTGATGATGATAAATCAATGTCGTTTAGTTAGTAATATTTCATAATCGTTTGTAATTCATAGAGTAAAGCTTCTTTGGCTTTTTATTTCGCGGGTTACTTCTCCCGGGACGAATGATTTCCCGGGTATTCGCGACAATATTGTCAAAAGCATTTAATGCCTTTTTAAATTGCTTTCTGATCAGCACGCCGATTAAGATATCCTGGGTCATGGACAACGCATTGGTACGATTGATCTTTTGATCATACTTCCGGTTCTGATCGGCTTTATATTCTTCAACCACTTTTTCTTCTATCGGGTGGGCGTAAGCCGCACACAAGGTCATCAGAAATACTTTGGCATAGAAATCCTGTCTGACTGCACGAGCTGTCTTGCCGGAGAAATTCTCCAGTTCTACCCTGGCCTTCAATAACTTATAAGCTTCCTCCTCATTCCATCGGTAATGGTACAGTTCTTTAAAGTCTTCATAAAGGTATTTTTCCGAATCAGTCAGGGAGGTGCACAAAATCTCTTTTTCTCCGTTTTCAAGTTCGACCTTGATCAACCGGCAAGTCAGGGTGGCATCCTGCATGTGAGGAAAATCAGCTAGCTTTTTGCGGTCTTTCCCAGGTAAACGAAAAGTGACAATCCGCTCTATTTCATCACTGTCAGTAAAATCCTTCACCTTCAGCCACCAGTTTTCTTTTAACCGGACACAAAATTCGATCCCTTTTGCTTTTAACAAAAACAACAACCAAAAACACGGGTAACCCCGGTCCAACAGCAACAAATCCCCTGACTCTACTTTGTCCAGGTGTTCCATCAGCAAATCCCGTTCACTCGAAGCGTATGGGGCCAGCCTGGCATCCAGGGTAATTTGGCTGAACACATCGTAAAGCATCGAGCCCATAGCCAAAGACCGGGGACTATCTGCTTTAGGGCCAAACTGGTGTACCCCAAATTCTTCCACCACGCTGGGATGATTGGGTAAAACCAACCGGGTACCATCTACGGCCAGGGTACGCATACCATACCATCCATAATACTGTGCCCCGTCATAAAAACTGTTCACCGCCACTTCGTTTAATCGTCCAAAAGCCCAGGGATTTAATTTGGCCCGTGCCTGGGTGAAGGCCCCCTTGGTCACTTCCCTGATATTAAAATCACTCTGATCAAGGGCCTTAAAAAATCGGTCTAATTCCCGCTGGATGGAACTCTTAAAGTTGATGATCAAGATAATTAAGTTTTTGAGTGTCAGCTTTCTATCTCGTGAAAATACCTCTTTTCGGCCGTCTTTAGAACGGCCACTAAACTCTTCATCTTCAAGTTCATACGTTATATTATTAGATAAATTTTCACGATAATCTCCGCTTTGGTTAGTACTTGGGTTACCCCCTATATACCTTTACAAGATAATCATTAACCTGCGAACGACAAACTTTTCAAAGAACTTTTTATGCTGAAACATCAATAAAATCAAGCCTTTCAGAAGATCTCCTTAACTAAACGACATTGGATTATTATTGATCGGGATATATCGTTGTACTGCTTTGAAAAAGGACGGATAATTGGGAAAAATGGCTTTGCTTTCAGAAAAAGCACATTCGTCTCTCACCGTTTCAATATACATAAATTTACTGCCGGGAAAATCGGTGAACTGGACATCGAAGTTAAAGACGAATTGACAAACGAAGAAATTGTAAACCTTGTTTATAGCTTCTATTCGTATAAGGGTACCGCTAAAAAAAATAAAGAAATATTTGAACAAATTTTAAATCACCTGTGTAATTAACCAAGATTTTACTTTTCTCCTGAAACGAGCATGTTTGCACCAATATAAAGATTTGCCCCTTTCTGGTTCGCTGGTACAGATTTACAATCTGCATTCCTTTAGTTCTACTGTGTCTATGTGGTATTTTTTTGTTTTTTGAAATTTCTTTATTTCCCGGTACAGGGTTTTTCCTGTTTTGTGCATCATGACTTTGAACAATATTGATATGTATCCAGAACAGAACCTATATCAGTTGATTATCCGGTTGTTTGCCGGGGAAGCCAGCAACGAAGAAAAGAGTAGTATTGAAAGCTGGTTAAATCAGGAATCAGGAAACCGGAAGTTATTGGACGACCTGAAAGAAATTTGGTTAAGCTCAGGTATTAAAAACAATCCGGATCATTATGACGTAGAAAGGGCTATTCAAAAGTTCACGCAAAAAACTTCTTTCCAGAAGAGAAAAGCTATCCCAGAGAACCACAGGCTGCAGCTAGTACGGTATGCTGCAATTTTATTATAATCGTTAAAACCACCTCCTTCGGGGGTGGTCATGTTTAATTGGCTAAGCCTGAATTTTCTTAACTTCGTAACATGAGTAATTTTAAAAAGTTAAATCATGTAATTTATAGGTGTACCTACCATATTGTATGGACACCCAAATACAGATTTCGCGTACTTGAAGGTCTTGTCAAAGAACTGCTTCTGAAGGATATTCCTATGCTATTGGAATGGAAATCAAGCGAGATGATTGAAATGAATATTCAAAAAGATCATGTTCACCTGATTGTCAGTGTTCCACCAAAGATTTCAATTTCTCAACTAATGGGGATATTGAAAGGCAAAACGGCCATCAAAATCTTCAAAAGTTATCCTCAATTGCGAACAAAACCTTATTGGGGCAATCACTTCTGGGCCAAAGGCTATTGTGTTGACACAATCGGTCTTGATGAAGACAAGATCAAGAAGTACGTAACATATCAAGAAAATCAAGAACGTATCGAAGAGCAACAGCGGCTCAGCTTTGGCCCCTTATAGGGGCCTTCTTTCAAGTCCACCTTCTTTGAGGGTGGATTCTTTAATGATGGTTTACACTAAGTTTACATTAAGTGGAAAACTTAGTGTCAGTATAATCATTTTTTCATCCTTGCTTGCTTCATTTTTATTAATACGGGCGTTGAGCGTTTTCTAATCTTGTGCTGATTTTCTTTTTGCCTTATCTTTAGGTGGAAAACCATATATATTCAATCAATTTGTTTTATTCTGCGATAAAGAACAAATCCTCTAAAAAATGGTTCGATGCTTGCCCAGCTGGGCCCACAAATTGGAATACAGGCAGTTACAAAATATTTTTGTAGCTGCTTTTTTCTTGATTTGCACACAATTTTCACACAATTTTTTTTACTTCAGCTTTTGTATGAAAGTTAAAAGTGACTTCAAAAACTTCATTAGGCCTTATAGAAAATAAGTTAACAGGAAATTGCAATCGCAGGGCATACCGCTGATTGGGTTGGGAAGAGCATGGGTGGTGACTGAATGAAATCCGCCAGAGGTCGGACAGGCAGCGGGTTGGCCTGAGCTCAATGGAATGAAGGAAACACTCTTGCGTGGGTTGCCGAGGCTGGGGCTGACAATGAACGGAATGGAACGTAAGGTGGTGGTTGAACGAAGTGCAACCCTGGAGTGCAATGAGGTGAAGCGAAAGCCTCCTGCCGCAGGCATTGGCCGACGCGGAAAACAAACCAATCATGCCCTGCACCTTAGGCAGGAGGTTGGAGTGAAGCGTCTTTTTGCCTTGTGGGTTGGGTGACCTTTGCTTATGATTATACGTTGAACAGACTCTATTGCCGGGTTAGAAGTTCTTTAATGATCGAATTGATTGATTTACCGGTCATTTGAGCTTTTAGCGCTAACTGGCTGTGAACTTCTGAAGGAATCCGGATATTTAATGACCCGCTGTAAGGTTTTTGAGGTTTTACTCCCCGCTCGTTGCAACTTTCAAGATATAAGTCAATCCCTGCCTCAAAGTCAGCTTTTAGTTCCTCAACCGTTTGTCCTTCGTAATTAATGAGGTTTTTACTCATGCCAATTACTTTGCCGAACAGACAATCATCTTCTTCGCTATATTCGACTGTTCCTGAATAGCCTTTATATTTTAAAGTTCCCATAAATTGATCTAAATTAACTTGTTTGATGTTAGAAATTCCAAAACCTGTTTCATTACATAGCCTTTTATTGCGCTATCGGGGTGCGGTTTATGGGCACCGTACGAGAGTTCTTTTTCCGTATTTACAAACTCAATACGCGAGCCGGATGTTTTTCCTTTTTGACTGACCTCAAACCCAAGAACCTGAAATAAACGTGTTAGTTCGTTAAAAGTAAAGTCTTTGGGTTGTCGTTTAAACCGTTCAATCAACTTTTCCTTTGTTCCCATTCCTTATTATTTGGATTACAAATGTAACTATTATTAGTTGCAAATGCATTTGTCTGACAAGATTATTTTGCCAGAAAAAATACACCTTCCCGCACAACCATAGCTCAAATGCCCGAAGGACAGCGTTATAATAAGCTCAAAGGGGAAAGCAAGAAGTTCAAAAATGCGATCATCATGATCGCTTACCGGGCAGGATCAGCACTGTATAATATCCTGGCAGAATTTTATAAATACACCGATAAAGAAGGACGTGAAATATTGAAAGAAATATTTACAAGTGATGCCGACATGATACCTGATTACAAAAACAAAAAGCTAACCATCAGGTTGCATTCCCTTTCTACGCCCCGGGCCAACCAGGCAGTGATCAAATTATGTGACTTACTCAACCAAACTCAGACACTGTTTCCATATACAAATCTGAGGTTGATTTACGAAACAGTCGCGATCTAAACTACGAGAGTATTGGAGGTCTGAATTTTGAAATCGCGACATGAAATTTACGTCAGGTCAGGAGTTCTGAAGATATAAATATGATTGAAACAATCCAGCATAAAGCTTTTGTACCGATTGCCAGTCTCACCGAAGACAAGGGCTGATTATCCGAATTTTTTTCTTAAGCTTCATCGGCATTACCCCCATTGCATTTGGTCATTTGTTGTTGCCGCCAGGCTTTGGGCGAAATCTTCATTTCCTGTTTGAACACCCGATAGAATGTACTTTCGCTTGGGAAGCCCGATTGCTCTGCTATTTCGTTCATGGTTACCGACCTTTGGAAATTGAGCAGCATCTTCTTCGCGTGTTCAATGCGATACTTCCCAACAAAGTCGGAAAAAGTGGTATTGAGTTGTATATTAATAATGCGGGACACATACGAACGATTGCTTCCAAGCCGTACCGATAAGTCGGTGATCTTCAGGTCGGGTTGCTTAAATAGTTGCTGATCTTCCATCAGTGCGATGAGGTTTTCCTCCAGAGTTTTTAACCGAATGTCGCTTTCATTGAAAATGGCGGTTCCCTCTGCCACTGTCTCCAGCTTTTGATCGCGATCCTGATCTTTTGCAAAATCGTCAACAGAAAAGTCTTGCCTGAAACCAATCATTCCGCCTGCGAACAAAAGCGAACTAAAAAGGAGAGAAGGAATCAGGAGCAACCAGTCTGACTTGAGGAAAGGGATTCTGCCGATGATGCTAAACAAAACTGACATCGTGGAGATCCCAACAAAAAAATACAGCATGATATTGATTTTTGAAAGTTCTTTCTTCTCCATGTTAGAGTAGAACCCCGACAACTGCTCGTGGTAAATCCTGATTCGTCTAATACCACTTTTTAAAACACATGCCACTTGAATTAGGAGTACGACAACAAACATTTTTGTTCTAAACAACTGGAGTTTTCCCCAACTCGAAAAATTATAATCAACCGCCTCTCCAAACAACACCTTTCTGACAAACGCACTACTTTCTTCATCCGACATCACCTGGTATAGCAAAAAGCTGAACAGCGCCACAAAAAAAGACGGAAGCAACACCCAAAAGTCCTTCAAAGTCATCACCCTGCAAGTGAGCGACTTTATATAGAGGTAGTAGAGCGGATAAACCGAAAGCGAACAAAAAGCGTACACGCTATCTACATGACGATAGATTTCGTATTCACGATGGAAATAAATAGCATGGCCCAGATAAAGGAGAAATGCCGAGAACATAAACAAACTCAACATTTTCTTCGAGCGATTGCGGCCACGGAAATCGGTCAGGAGCGCCGCAAACCAAAACGCGCAAACAAACATCGGGATCGTTGAGAGGATTCCTCTTAGCATTCAAGTCGGTTTTTTCAATAGAAATAAAAGGCCAAAAATATGAAAAAAAACCAACTTCTTCTGGAACGCTGTTTACGCCTAACAACAGTCGAATAAAATCTCAGGTTACTCAGATAAGCTTAGGCAATTCTTCTGAAAAAAGGATTACTTTTTTTCTCTTGTTCAATGGTTGTCGTTGGGCCATGTCCGCAGAAAATGATCGTTTCATCGGGCAACGGAAGGATTTTATTTTTCAGATGCGTCATTAATTCGCCATATCCCAAATTCGAAAAACCCAAAGAACCTTTTACCAAAGTGTCTCCTGCAAACAACCAATTATTTTGAATTTCGAAGATTGCGACCGACCCGCCAGTGTGCCCGGGAATATGCAAGACTTTCAGCCGAAACTGACCAAACTGAATGATCTCGCCGTCGTTTAAATAGCGGTGCGGATGCCGGAGTCTGGATAATTTCACGTTATGAAGCTGCGCCACATCTTCGCCCTGATGAATTTCCTTCTCATCTTCAGGGTGAAGCCAACAATCGCAGCCAAATTTCTCAACCAGAAAAGAAGCACCGGCAACATGATCGAAGTGACCGTGCGTGAGCAAAATTGCGACTGGCTTTAAACGGTTTTCATCCAGAAAGCCGGCGAGTTTTTGTTGTTCGACCGGGGTCTCGCAACCTGGATCGATCAAAACGCAATCGCCGCAGTCATTATGAAGCACAAAGGTGTTCACTTTCATTTGGTTAAAAACAAATGTCTCAACGAATGCTCCCATTTTTATGTCATTTATGTGCATAGCCAATCGGGATAATGGCACCAATCTCTTGTTCCGGAGCCAGATCAAGCGCTTCTGCCAGTTCCTTCCCGGCAATAAGTGGTCCGGTCATGTAGCAAGCGCCCAGTCCGAGACTTTCGGCAGCCAGCAAAATCAACATGACGACACACGAAATCGACTTAACCGCATTATCGCGTTCCCAACTCTGTAGTTCAGGAGTTACCTGGTCGCGCAAAATTGACTGCATAATTGGCGCAATCCTGAAAACAGGAATCAGCAAAACCGGTGCTTCCTCGAACTGAGTGAAGTTTTGCACGTAGCGGCGAAACAGAAATGCGATATCTTCGTCCATTTCAGCAGCCATGCTTTCGGCCCGTTCCTTTACAACCTGAACCAGTCGTGCATAAATTTCTCTATCGCGGATGACCAGAATTTTCCAATTCCTTCTTCCTGAGGCAAACGGAGACGTCGCTGCCGTTTTCAGAATATGATCAATCAGTTCCTGAGAAACCGGATCGGGCAGAAATTTTCTGCAACTTCTGCGGCTTTCGCACAATGCCTGAAGCATGTCGTAATTTGAGTTATTCTTCATTTCAATTTTGGTTTAATGACGATGGGGAACGAAATATCAGCAGCGTGGCAACCGACAGGACTATGCCCTGAAAAACAAGTATGCCGGTTTGAACCCAGACTGTTGCAAGCGAGAAACCTTTGAGTACCATCAGCCGCGAAGCATCGAGCATATAATAAAGTGGGTTTAGAAACCTCATTTTTTGTGCCCAGTCGGGCATCGCATTCAGAAACGAGAACATGGTACTCATCAGGATAACGGATAGCAACACAAGCACCAGCATATAAACGGCCTGAACCTGATTTTTGGTGATTGACGCAATGAAAATTCCCAGCATCAGCATGGGGAACAGAAATATCAGTGTTAGCAGCAGGTAATCGGAGATGGGTCCCAAAACAACAAACGAATACACTGCCCTGCAAAAGGCCAGACCAATAATCATTTCAGCCAACCCAACCGCTGCAAAAACAACCAGTTTTGCCGCGAGATATTGGAGTAATGAAAGCGGTGTTGCCTGCAACTGCGACCACATGCCCGACTCCTTTTCGCTCACAATGTTGATCGTGATCAGGCAGACGCCGATCAGTGTCACCAGCAAAATGAGGAGCGAAACGATAAAATAGATCCGGCCATCCAATTCCGGATTGAACAGGTAATGCACCTCGGCCAATCCATTTTCTTTGCCTCCCGATCGTTGAGATTGAAGCGCTTCTTCGAGAAATGCCAGGTGACTTTGGGCATTGAGCGTATGGGTTCCGTCGATGGTCAAAAACAAGGGTTCCTGATTACCCAAATCAGCGTCGCGCTCAAAATTTTCAGGAATCACCAGGGCGATGTCGCTTTTGTTTTTCCTGATCCGCGACAAAACTCCGTCTAAGGTTGTTTCGCTCGCAACACTTGAATAGAACGGCGATGCCTGCATCCGGTATGCCATCATCCGGCTTGTGGCGGTTTTGTCTTGATCGACAATGCTGAGGTTGATTTTTACCTGTTTTTCAAGCGAAAAGGGAATTATTCCCAGGATAATCACCGGGCTGACGCAAATGATAACGAGCAACAAAGTGTTTCGCCTTAATTGCCTCATCTCCTTTTGTATGATTGCAAACAGTGTTTTCATCGGCCAGCTTTTTGGTGTTTAAAACCTCTTGCCGAAATTGCCAGAACCAAAACGATCTGGGCCAGCAGCAACGCAAACGGCAGTGCGTTTTCGAGCCATCCGGTACCTTTAAAAACAATTCCCCGGTATGCTTCGATAAACGAAGTTCCCGGCATCAGCCAGGCTAATGTTTGCAGAAAATCCGGCATGGTAATCAGCGGGAAAATAAATCCTGAAAGAAAAACATTGGGGATAAACAAAAACAGCCAGCAAAGTATCGCCACTTCGATTTGCCGCTGAACCCGGGAGGCAATCAACAGACCAAAAGCCATCGAGTTGACTGCAAACAATAGGTTCAGTGCCAGAAAATGCAGCGAACTTCCGGCGATGGTCATGCCAAAAACAAAATAGTTGATCAGCAAAACCGAAAATATGTGGAATATGGTAATAAAAAGGTACGGCAAAGACTTTCCAAAAACCATGTCGCTGGGCAAAACAGGTGTCAGGGCCAGCAGTTTTAGCGTTCCCTGCTCTTTCTCTTTCACAATGCTAACGCTCAGCATGATGGCAGAAATAAGAATGAAGATGATCATCATCAGTCCTGGGATGGGCATCACTTCTCTTCGAAGTTCAGGATTGTAAAGAAAACGAACGGTGGGTTCGGGAAATACAGCGCCAGCCGTAGCTTCAGGAAACTCCTCGCGGAAAAAAGAGGCAATCAGCTTTCTGGTTATACTTCCGGCAGCAATGGCAAGCTTCGATTCGGAGCCATCCATGAAAATGTGAACTTCAGGCAGGTCTCCCGAAACAAGGGCTTTCGCCGGTTCATGATCGGCAACAACTACCATTTTGATGTTGTGACTGGCAAAAGCATCGATGATTTCTCCGGAATGGCTTAAGCTTTTTACCACATGGAAACACGGCGAAGCGTCGATTTTCTGAAACAGTCGCTCAATTCCGGCGTCGTGTTTGGCGTTCAGCACCGCCACCGGCACCTCTTTAATCTCGAAGGAAAGAACAAAACCAAAAACACCAACAATAAGTCCCGGCAACCCGAACAGAATGAGCATGCTCAGTTTGTCCCGCCAGATATGACGGGTTTCCTTTCGTGCGACAGACAGTATCCCGGAGGTTCGTTTCATTTGCTGTCTTCGATAAAAAAGTGAATAAGTCCGTCGCTGCCGCCTGCCGCTTTAAGATCATTTGGTCTTCCTTCGGCTTTCACACAGCCATTCTCCAGAATGACCAACCGGTCGCAATAGAATGCCTCGTCGAGGTAATGCGTACTGACCATGATTGTCGTTCCATCTCCGGCAGCCAGCGAAACGAGGTTCCACAGTTCACGCCGGCTGAGTGCATCGAGACCGCTGGTTGGCTCGTCGAGAAAAACAATCTTTGGGCGGTGCAGCATAGCAGTCGAAAATGCCAGCATCTGGCGCCAGCCCGACGGAAGGGTGCGAATTAGTTGATCGGTATACCGGCCAATCTGAAGCTCACGTATCAACTCCTCCGACCGATCAAGAATTTCCTTGCGGCTCATATTATACACAGCGCCATAAAACTCAATGTTTTCCCGCACAGTCAAATCTTCGAACAAGGTTGAGTTCTGTCCCATATAGCCAATGTGTTGCCGGATTTTTCTTCCCTGATCGGCCAGGCGAAAACCTGCCACTTCTGCGGTTCCCCCGCTGAGTCTGATGATCCCGCAGAGCATCCGGATAAGTGTCGATTTGCCTGCTCCGTTGGCGCCGAGCAGTCCCATGATTTCGCCCTCGCCCACCGAAATCGACACCTCATTTACCGCTCTGAGCGATCCGAAGTCGCGGGTTAATCTATCGGCGTGGATTCTCATGGCTCCCCTCTCCTTTATAATCAATCAATTGATCGATGAAAACATCTTCCATGTCCGGATTGGCTAGTTCTATGATAGCGCTTCCTAAACCTTTTTGCCTAAGAAAATCGGCTACCAGGTCCGCAGAAAAACCCTGAGGCAAAGCAACAAATAAGTTTTCTCCCCGAATGTAACTTCTGGCAGAATAAGGCAAATCAAGCAAATTCCGGTACAATTGCTGAACCGGATAACCTGATATGGAAAGCAGAGTTTTCCGGTATCGGGCCAGAATATTTTCAGGAAGATCAAGCATTAACTGTTTGCCTTCGTGAATAAATAAAACGCGGTCGGCAATGGCAGCTTCTTCCAGGTAGTGAGTGCTGATCAGAATCGTTGTCCCGGTCTTCTGAAGCGCTTTCAGTTCCTGCCAAAGCGTATAACGCGAAACCGGATCAATGCCGGTGGTTGGCTCGTCGAGCAAAAGCAATTTCGGATCGTGAACCAGCGCGCAACAAACCGCCAGCTTCTGTTTCATCCCGCCCGACAAGTATCTCGCCTGTTTGCCTGAAAAAGGTTCCAGACTTTGCCACAACTTCGGACAACGCTCGATAACGCCGCTCATTGGGTACCCGTATGCCGAAGCAAAGAACGACAGGTTTTCTTCAACGGTTAAATCACTGTAACGCGAAAACCTTCCGGGGACATAGCCAATCTTTTCCCTTATTTGTTGCTTGTTTTTTCGGATATCCATCCCCAAAATATGAACGTGGCCATCGAATGATTCGTCGAGGGTGGCCAGAATGTTGAAGAGTGTCGATTTTCCGGCGCCGTTTGCTCCCAAGATGCCCAATATCTCGCCTTCGCGTACCAAGAAATTCAGGTCGCACAATACTTGACGCTGGCCAAAACGCTTCGATATTTGCCGGGCTTCAATCATTTTGCCGGAAGAAAAATTTCGGCTGGTGTTCCCGGATTCAAATGTCCATCGTTCGGCACACTTAATTTCACATGATAATGCAATAAGCTTCGGTTTTTCTTTGTCTGAACCTGGCTGGGCGCAAATTCAGGTTTTTCGGCAATGTAGGTTACTTTCCCGGTGTAGTATTTCAATTTTCCGTCGGGAGCATCGACTCCGATTTTCAGTTCGTCGGATAAATGCACCTGCGTAAGCGCTTCTCCCGATAGCCAGGTATGAAGCGTCATTTCCCGCGTGTCGGTCATTTGGTACAACGGTTTGCCGATATCGGTAAAACCGTGCAAATCAGCGAACTTGTACTGTACAGTTCCTTCTTCCTGATTGACGATTGTGCATTGACGTATGCGATGGACGATCACATCCAGTTGCATCCGGAGGGCTTCGATTTGGGCCAGGATACCAGCTGTTTCGCGTTGCAGCGACGATGCTGTAGCGGTAATCTGCTTTTCGGTCAGCTTTACTTCGTCGTCGATTTGGTCGAGCTTTTTTTGATTGGCCGCACCTGCCTCAACCAGGTTCTTTACCCGCGAATATTCTTCTTCCGCAACCTTCTTTTTTTGCTTCAACACATCAACCTGAATGGCAACATTGGGCAGCGACGAGCGAAGTGCCGCAATTTGATTTGCGATTCGGGTTTTTTGCAGCGATAGCTCGGTGGTGTCGATTTGCCCCACAACCTGATCTTTCAGGAGCTTTTCGCCTTCCTTAGCCGACAGCGAAACGATTTCTCCGGAGCCGGACGATGCAACCCGCCACTCTTTGGCTTCAAAGTTTCCGTAGGCCACCGGCACATCCTGATTGAGGCACCCGGTTAAAAGAACTGAAAACGGGATCAGAAAAATCAGTAAATCGCTTCTATTCATTTCCGGAAAAATTTGAAAGGTTTACAACTATGCGGTTTCGTTTCATGATTTCCTTTATTTTGCCGACGGCAATCGCTTCCAGTTTCACTTTCGCAATCGCTTCGTCGTTTAATGCCGCCAAGTAATCGGTGAACGATGCTTCGCCTTCTTTTAGCAGCACGTCCATTTGCTGCCTGATTTGCTCCTTCTTTTCAACTGCCAGCGTTTGCTGTTTTTCAAGGGTTTCGTAACGGGTCACTTCTCCTGAATATTTGGCTTCAAGGACGTTCCTTTTTTTCTCAAGCGTATTACGATATTCTGCGAGGCGGTCCGATTCGATCAAAAGAATTTTTTCCTGAAGTGCATGATCGCGCCACGCCGAAATAGGAACGGTAGCAAACAAGCCAACACTGCCGTACCAATCGGGTTGGTTTTCGAACGAGTCGAAGCCTGGTTTGCCATAGCCAGCGGTGCCAAACAATTGTATTTTTGGTAACGCCGACGATTTTGACAGCCTGGTGGCAAGCTGGTTTTTCTGCGCCTGAATGTCGATTTGGCCAAATGCCGGGTCATCCGGCCGTTCTTCGATTTCGTCAGTCACCGGAAGTATTAGTCGGTCGTCGGATTTGATTTCCTTCCCGGTAAGTTCAGCCAGCATGTTTCTAAGTTTAAGTTCACCAGCCTCCAACGCTCCGATTTGTGATTCAAGTTCAACGAGCGCCATCTCAACCTGAAGTTCGTCTTTCTTCAGTAATTTGCCTTCCTGAACAAGCGCTTTCGAGTCTTTTAGCCGCGCAACTACAACCTCGCGCTGTTTCTGATAGATCTGTATTTCTTTTTCCGCGAGGATGATGCCGAGAAAAACCTCATCAACCAGGTTTTCAATGTACATCAGGTTTTCCTCAATCTTCTGTTCCTCCAGCCTGGCATTCAACCTGATTTCTTCTTCCTTCAACTTGTATTCGCCGCCATTGTATATCCGCTGAGACAGAAACACTCCGGCGTTTAAGCGTTCGTGCGGAACAGGATCAAAATCGAAAGCGTAAGCCAGCGCACTCGCCGGATCGGGTACATCCGAAAGGTAAGCAGCCAAACCGTAGGCCGACACTTCGGGTCGAACAATCTTTTTGAGCAAGCGTTGCTGTTCGGCTGCTGACTGGCCAACCAAGCTTGTTTGTCTGCTGCCTGAAAATTCGTCGCGGGCCTGCTTCCGGCATTGCTCCAAACGAACGTCGGACTGGGCACTGGCCAGACTCCCATTCATGAGAATCAGGCAGAAAAGAAGAACTCTTTGCAGCCTGTATTCAGGTTTCAAACATCTTTGACTGAATGCCATAATCTGAAGACATTTTCTCATTCGCTTACTTTCCTCATCGTAATTTCGGTTTCACGCTCAAAGACTGATGTGCGAAGCACAAGAATATCCTGTTTCCTGCTCAGAATGGTAAAGAAGTATTTTTCTTTGGTGTCCGGATCTGTCAGTTCGAGCTTGATCCCGCTCAAATGAAAGTGCTCGGGTTTCCCAATGATCAGCATGTTTGTGCTGGAATCGAAGAACTCGAACGACTTATCAAATTTGATATAAATGTAGGAACCAGAATAACTCACATCCAGTTCCGGAACAGCTTTTTCGAAAAGCCACTTCCCCTGATAGCCAGGTTCTTCGTCTTCTTTTGAACAGGAAAAAGCCACCAAAAATAGCATCGTCAGAAGCCAGACTGATTTCAACCGCTGATTTTTTAAACTATACATTTTCATTCAGGTTTTTTAAATTCCCATCCAATGTCCTCCATCAACATGCAATACGGCACCATTGATAAAAGAGTTATCTTCACGACATAGAAAAAAAACTGCCGCAGCGACATCCTGGGGCGTACCCAGCCTGTTTGCAGCATTCGCCTGCTTAACCTGATCTTCCCCAATGTTCAACAACAGCGATAATGTGCCGGTGTTGATTGCTCCCGGCGCGACGCAGTTGCAACGAATTCCCTTTCTGCCGTATTCTGCCGCGATCGCTTTCGAGAAAGTCTCGGCAAATGCCTTTGTCCCGGCATAAATGCCCTGTCCGCGATAGACTTTAGAAGCCGTTGCCGAGGAAATATTGACGATCACTCCTCTTCTTTTGCTGCACATTTGGGGGATAACGGCCTTGCAAATTTTTGAGAGCGCGGTAATGTTGATAGCTATCATTTGTTCGATTGACTCGTCACTTGTTTGGGGAATAAGCTCGGTAACGGTATATGCGGCTGCATTAACCAAAATGTCAGTGTCGTCAAGCTTGTCAATGAATTGCTTCAAATCATCCGGAGAAGAAAAATCTGCTGTGATAACTTCTGCGTTTGCCGGCAATTCTGACAAAGGCAAATCCTTGTTTTTGTTGCGGTGCAAAAGCATGGGTTTGTTGAATTTCGCCAACTCCTGAGCAATGGCCCAACCTATCCCGGAACTTGCGCCGGTAATTACAATTTTCCCCATTTTAACTGTTATTGTGTTTTTTAATGACCAAAGCAGTGTTGTGCCCGCCAAAAGCCGAATTCAATTTGAGGACGTAATTAATTGGCATGGACAACGGTTTCTCCTGAACTACAAACAAAGGAGCTTCCGGATCTCTTTCTGCAAAGTTCAGTGTTGGTAAAACTTCCTGATTTTGTATGGAATGAATCACCCCAAGCATTTCGACAGCGGTGCATGACCCAATCAAGTGCCCGATTTGTCCTTTCATCGAATACACAGGAAGTTCAGAAACCCGGTCTCCAAAAATCTGACGAAGGGCAAGATATTCGGCAGGCGCATTTTTGGGTGTTCCGGTACCGTGGAGATGTACGCAATCGATGACATCAGGAGTAACTCCGGCATCATCTAAGGCCAGCTCGATTGCTTTGGCCAGCATTTTTGCCGACGGATCGGGGTCTGTAATGGCGTAGGCATCCATTGTGCAGCCATAACCGGCAATTTCAGCGATGATTGATTCCGGGTCAGCCAAACTGCTGTTTTCGAGCAAAAGCATGGCGGTTCCTTCGCCAAGCACCGTGCCGCTTCTTCGCCTGTCGAACGGTTTGCAGGATGTTTCCGGATTCGTGTCTGCCGACATGGCTCCAAGAAGGTAGAATCCAATGTAATTGACATACGAAATCATCGATTCGCTACCTCCGGTGATAATTGCCCGTTTCATGCCATGTTTCAGCATTCGGTATGAAAGTCCGATTGCCTGAGCTGAAGCAACACAGGCTGCTGCGAAAATATTGCATCCGCCTGCAATCTGGTAATGATCGGCAAGCTGCTTGATTTGCCCGGCCGTTTTGTAATACGAATGAGGCTTTTCATCCATCGGTTTTTCATATTCTTTGTCGAGAAAATATGCCGCAATATCGATGTAATCAACTCCTGAACCTATGTTCATCAGGCGTTCCGAAGGATCATAGCGTAAATCAATGCCTGTTTTTTCAAACAGCCGCTTCAAAACCTGATCAAGAAAATAAACCTTTCGGTCGATGTTTGGCGGTGTTTCCAGAACCTGGCCGCCTTCGCGATATTCGCCGGCCGCTTTCATCGTAAACCCTTCGGTATCGATGTTTTGGATAGCGCCGACGCATGGACTGCCATTTCGGAGGTTGGACAGATTTTCCTGTAAAGTGCTTCCCAATGGGGATTGTATCTCAAATCCTGTTATTACTATCGCCATGATCTATGAAAGGAGAATTTTTGAATAATGTTATTGCGTCACCAGAACTGTTGAGCATCGGGTGATTCTCAATCTCGCCGCGAAAGATTTCGGCAAACCCACATTCCACAGTTCCGTCGGCATATTGTTTTCCGGCGCCAATCAAAACCGGACCATCTGTTTGTGCAAAGAGTGCCGAATAAAGCAATCACCCTTGAAGAAGCACGGCATTATCGCCTTTCAGCCCATTTTCGATCGAGACAAAGCAAGCCGTCATGTTTCGCATCATCTTAAACTGCTCAAGCGGCGAAATCGTGGGAAGGATGTATTCGATGAACCCGAGAGACGAGAACTCACTTTGAACCGTTGCGTATTGAGTAGCTATGTTTTTGTAGAACTGAAGCATTTCAACTTCCCCGGTTGAGTAAAAAAAAGGCATATCCTGACCGACTGTCAGCCCCTCGTATAGTTTACTTACCGCGACGATTGCGGCCATGGTCTCGCGTGTGTAATATTTTACAAGTTTCCGTTTTTTTGCAAAGTCATAAACCGGGATGTCTTCTCCGGAAAGATATTTGGCATATATCACTCTCATTCTGCGGAGATTATTCGGGCATTTCGAAATGCAAGCGCCATAAGCCTGTCGTTTGTTTTTTTCATCTCCTCGTCCATCACATCGAGGAAACTGAAGAAAAGCTCACCTTCGGCACATTTTTTCCCTTCGCAGGTTGCTAATACTGAAACGGTAGCATATTCGTTGGGATAGAACACTGTTACGTCGGCCCGATAATTGAGGCAATCGCCTGGAATAACTATTTTTCGGTACTTCATGCGATTAACCAGGGTTAGAACTGCTCTTTTGCCGGTAATGCCTTGTTGTTGAAGACAATACTCGAAAAAAAGCCCACTCATTTGCGCGAGACCTTCCAAAATAAGTGAGCCGGGGAAAACCGGAAATCCAGGGAAATGCTCGTTGAAAATATCATCGCTCATTGAGATACACTTGAGCCCTTCGACGTATTTTCCCGGGCAAGCCTCTTTTATGCGGTCAACCAAATAGAACCTCATGCTTCGCCTTTTGATGAGTCCATTTTTAGAGCAATAATTGTTGCCAGGTCGCGAACGGTAAAGCTTTTGTAAATGTCTCTTACTGTTTGTCCTTCTTTAAACTTGTCCGTTTTGAAATCCGCGTTAAGCTTATCCGCAATTATTTTTGTCACTTTACCATCGGTTGGCATATCTGCCGAGGCATAGTCGATCATGGTAATTTCCTGAATGCGGATTTTTACACCAAAATTTGTTTCAATCAGGTAAAGGATTTCAACAAAATCGATGCTTTCTGCACCCAAATCATCGACAAGCGACTGTTCCGGTTGAATTTTATCAATCGACGGTATGCCCAAAACAGGCATTAGTAATTCTCTTAACTTATTTTCTATCTCCATTTGAAAAAACTTTTGCAGTACAATTATTTCTAAAAATATGAAAAAAACAGAAAGCCAAATCAGGAATTAGCTGAATGGCTCTCTGTTTTTCTGAAAAAATAGTACATTAATGCTATTTAATATACTGCGAATGTTGTTTCTAAAAGAAAACGCTAACGCCAAGGTTAATTCCAAACCTGCTGTAGGTAAGTTTATCATCATAGTTCTCAACCTTACCTCCAGCAATTTTAGTCGCGTAGCTAATTGAAGGCTCAAGTGCTACAGAAGGAAGAATAAAGTAGGAATACCCAGCTTCCAAACGAAATTCCACCATCGTTGTGCTCAGATCTGATTCAGTATCCACTTCTGAGTCTTCATCGTCGATATCTATGCCTGAATCTCCGATCCCTTTAATTTTACCATGATTTAAAAGCAAGCCTGCCCCTGCGTAAAAATTTTTGGGAAGATAATAACGCGCGCCTCCCCCAAGAGAAAGGAAAGAAAAATTTGTTTCACTAAACTTGAACGACTGTGCCCCTACCTGCCCTAAAATAAACAGATTATCCTGAATAGCGTATCCGCCAGATGCAGCTAATCCAAACTGGGTTAAATCAGTACTTTCAGATCCAGATCCGGAAGATTTAAAACTGAAACTTGAGAAGCCAAGATTGAGGAGCTGGGGATTAAGCATTTTCATTCCTTTCTTTGAGAAATCATTTGTTTGTGCGTGCCCGCTGAGAAATGTGATCGACAGCAACAACAACAGAATAGTGTAAATTTTTTTCATTTTCTGGATTATTAAAGGTTGATTTTTGATTTTCATTTCGCCAAAGTTAAAAAATTTAAATGATCAAATACTCTTATATGATACAAAGTTATTCCCAGATAGTATAAAGCCAACGACATGCCGGGGAAACCAAAATTGATATAAATCATTGAATTAATGAAATATAACTGTCAAAAATGATCATGAAATCTAGAATCAAACGCTTGTTTGACGGAATTTAAGACCCTGCCAATTGCCTTCATATTCCGCTCAACACTAAATTCAGACCTCCAATACTCTCGTAGTTTAGATCGCGACTGTTTCGTAAATCAA
>CAZANK010000013.1:0-18333 GCA_964486235.1 uncultured Prolixibacteraceae bacterium
TCTGGCAAAATTAATACGCCCTGTTAGAAGGACTGACTGATCTCCAGTTTTAAGTTCAAGATCTTCTTTTGAACTTGAGGCCTTTTATTTTATTAGCTATATTTACGCTCCTTAAAGAACGATAGGTATGAAGGAGCGGATTTTGTTTATTCTTGTATTTGCTGTTTTCTCATTTTTTAACGGATTTGCCCAGGATGAACCTTTCCGGATCACGCATGGTCCGTATTTGCAGGATATGCGTGAAGATGGGGTCACTATCGTCTGGACGACCAACCGCGGGGGGACTGCCTGGGTGGAGCTGGCACCCGACGACACGACCCATTTTTACCTGACCGGGCGGCCAAAGTTTTTTTCGGCGCCGTACGGATTTAAAACGGTTTCGACGATCCATTCCGTGCGGCTGGATAACCTGAAGCCCGGAACGACCTACCGGTACCGGGTCTATTCCCAGGAAGTCCTGAGTCATCAAGGGACCCGGGTGATCTACGGAAGCGTGGCGGCGACCCGTGTTTATCGCACCAATCCCCTTGCTTTTACCACCAATTCGACGGCAAAAGAAAATGTTTCGTTTGTCATCCTGAACGATATTCACGGGAATAATGAGCTGATGACCAGTCTGCTGAAAGATACCCAATGGGAAAATACCGATATGGTTTTCTTTAACGGCGACATGGTGAGCGACATCAACGGCGAAGACCAGCTCTTTGGCGGTTTCATGGATACCGCGGTGAAGCTGTTTGCCGGCGAGGTTCCCATGTACTATGCCCGGGGAAATCACGAGACCAGGGGCAACTTTGCCCATCGTTTCGCAGACTATTTCCCGGGGTTTGATGGCAGGATATACGGCATGTTCCGGCAGGGGCCGGTATGTTTCGTGGTGCTCGACTGTGGCGAAGATAAGCCCGACTCGGACATCGAATACAGCGGCATTGTTGCTTTTGACGCCTACCGCGACCGGCAGGCGGAATGGCTGAAGAACGCATTAACGTCTGAACTATACCGGAGTGCGCCCTACAAGATCGCGCTGGTACACATGCCCCCTTTTGGCGGCTGGCATGGCGAAAAAGAAATCGAAGACAAGTTTATGCCGTTGCTGAATGAGGCCGGGATCGATATCCTGTTTAGCGCCCATCTGCATCGGTATATCCGCAAAGAACCGGACCGGAATCAACGTTTCCCGGTCTTGGTGAATGCAAACAATACGGTTGTAAATGCGTTCACCGCTAACGACGGGCTCCGCGTAGAAGTCCGGAATGAACAGGGAGGCCTTGTCGATTCCTTGGTGATTCCCAAAAAATAAGCCTTTTCGCGCAGAAAAAACCCCGGTGACTGGCCGGGGCTTTTAAAATGCCAAAGCGACTAGGCTCTTCAAATAGAATGATTAGTCAAGCTTTTTCGGTTTTTTAAGTTCCTGCTTTTCGTTTTCTTCGTTGTGCCGGTCTTTTTTCAGCAGTCCGGAAATGATGACATAGACCACCGGGATAATAATCAGCGACAGGATCATGGAGCTGGTCAGTCCGCCGATCAACACCCAGCCAATACCGCTCTTCCACTCAGCACCCGGGCTTCTGGAACAGGAAAATAGAGTTTATTAGTCAGACTTTCTAGTTCCGGTTTTTCCTGCTCTTGAATGCCGCCATACCATGACATCCCAGTTATTGTTGAAACAATTCTTCTAATGGGTACAATCTATGTGCATTTTTTTGTAACTTTAGTGATCGAAAGTTTATCATTATCATCGCTGAGATGAACAATAACCTAAAAAAAACCAAACTTCTGACTATCCTGTTTGATCTTTCCATCAAATATGAGGGGTTACCTCAGCTACGCGGCGCGATCATTCAATTGTCACAGTTTAAAAGCGATTTGTTCCATAACCACGCTGATGGCGGGGTTATCTACCGGTATCCGTTAATCCAGTATAAGAGGATCAAGCGAAAGGCTGCTTTGTTATGTATTGAAGAGGGTGCTAATGTCGTGTATGAGATCTTCACAGCAGGTGATTTGAACATCATGCTTGGGAACAAGCCCGTGGGATTAAAGGTTGAAGACATTCATGTTTTCCCGTTCCATATTGGTGTTTGGGAGGATCAATTCCACTACCGTCTTGAAAACTGGCTGCCATTGAATCAGGAAAATTACCAGCGATACCATCAGATGGAAACTTTTCATGAAAAAGTGCAGGTGTTGGAAAAGGTGCTGGTTGGCAATCTACTGTCTTTTTGCGAAGGAATTGGTTTAAAGCCGGAAAAAGAAGTTCGTGCGGTCATCCGGCGAATTGCCAAAGAGAAAGTGGTTCGGTACAGAGGCCAGATGATGCAGGCCTATGATATTGATTTCAGCGCGAATGTGTCGATTCCAAATTATGCAGGACTGGGGAAGGGCTCCGGGATTGGATTTGGAATGGTCATAACAAAGAAAAAATAAATTCAACGATATGGGCAGCTATTTGTATGGAGCTGCGGTGCAAGGCATCCAAGGCTTCATTTTTCAAACCAATAAACTCAAGGAAATTGCCGGTGCCAGTGAACTGGTCGAGCAGATTTGTACTGACCAGTTTGAACCGCTTGTCGGGGATTTTAAAAAGGAGAATGCCATCGTAACGGCAGCAGGGAATATCAAATATGTTTTCGATGACGAGCAACAATGCCGTGATTTTGTTAGGATTTTTCCTAAAAAGGTGATGGAGTTTGCTCCCGGGGTGACAATTAGCCAGGCGGTTGTCAAGATTTCCGGAAATGAAATTAACAAAGGGGATATTGAAGAACTCGAAAAGAGACTAAAGGCTCAGAGAAACAAGCTGTTCAGACCATTTGATATAGGCCTTATGGCTGTAAACCGTTCAAGGCGAACGGGTTTGCCCGCGAAGAAAGAGGAAGAGGAAGATGGGGAATTGACAGCCATCGATTACGGTACGCATGCGAAGGTAGGCGACTACAGGGAACGTCGAAAACGCATTATCGAATCGTTCTTTGGAACGATCGATTCCAAAAGGATTCCCTGGAATATCGAAAGTATTACCGGTACAAAAGGCAGAAGTTATGGTTGGCTGGCGGTTATCCATGTCGATGGCAATAATATGGGGCTAAAGATGCAGGAGATGTCCGACGAAATAGAGCATTCAGGTACAGGACAATACGGAGAAAAGTTCCGGGAGTTTTCCCTGCGGCTGGATGAGGCGACAAAAAAGGCAGCACAACACGCGTATCGGGAAACGACAAAAACTGAAAAATCCGATGTTGAGCCTTGTCGTCCCATCGTGATCGGAGGTGATGACCTGACCATTGTTATCCGGGCTGATCTGGCGTTGGAGTTTACAAAGAATTTTCTGGCGAATTTTGAGAATGAAACGAAGGATCGGCTATCCAGACTCGGGGTGAAGGCGTTGCAAAAGGGATTGACCGCGTGTGCCGGTATCGCTTATGTCAAGGAGAATTATCCATTTCACTATGGCTATCAATTGGCCGAAACACTTTGTGGGGAAGCCAAAAAACGCGCAAAGGAAAACCTGGGCGATGGCGAATTGACGCCCTCCTGCCTGATGTTCCATAAAGTCCAGGATAGCTTTGTTGAAGATTATAACGATATCCGCGAGCGCGAACTTCATGCTGGAGCGATCTGGTTCGACGTCGGACCTTATTACCTTGAACATAAGTTGAAGCCCACAATCTCGCGGTTGCAACAATGCGTCGCGCAACTGCTCGATAAAGAAGGAAATGCTGTTAAGTCGCATTTACGCCAATGGCTTACTGATTTGTACAATCCGAATGGCCTGGCAGATCAGAAGATGGATCGGTTTATTTCGCACGGGAGTACCAATCAGATTACGAAAAAAAAGATCAGGGAGCTGGGATTGCCGGGAGTTGCCAGGAAAAATGGCAAATCACCTGTTTACGACTGGCTTTCGATCTGCTCAATAGCCGAAGGATCAATAACCAAAGGAGGAGAATAACATGAAAGATATCAGGTACCAAATCACTTTCTTTTCGGAATGGCATTGTGGTTCAGGCTTAACCTCGGGAAGCGACCTGGATCAACTGGTCATAAAAGATCGTGATGGCTTTCCGATGATTCCCGGCAAGACATTGAAGGGCTTGCTGAAAGAAGCAGCAGAAGAGATAATAGGTCTTCAGGGGACAGACCCCCGGAATGAGGCTTTTATTACGGATTTTTTTGGGTATTTCGATGAGAAACCGAACGAAGAATCGAAAATTCACACGAAGGGGAAAGCCTATTTCACAGATGCTGTCGTTAGCCCGTATTTAAAAGGAGAAGCAGACAAAGAAACAGTTAAATTCTTTTACAGGGGTATCGCCGCGACAGCTATTTCTGAAAAGGGTATTGCAGCACAAGGTTCCCTTCGTACGCTTGAAACGACAATTCCGTGCAGCTTGTACGCCGCTGTTCTGGCCGTTGACGATTCATATATTCCGGAACTAAAAAAATGTATGCAGTGGGTGAAACGTCTTGGGCAGAACCGGAACAGAGGACTGGGCCGCTGCAAATTTGAATTCATAGAAGAAGAGGAGGTGAAAGCATGAACAATATCCTGTTTTTTAAGTGTACGTTGCTGTCCGATGTAATCATTAACCAAACTGCGGGCACGGAAGGCGTCAGACAGACATTGGACTTTATCCCCGGCAATGCCTTTCTGGGTATCGCGGCGGCAGAATTATACAACGATCCTGCCGACAGTATGTTGCTTTTTCATTCCGGGAAGGTTCGGTTTGGCGATGCCCACCCCTTCTTCCTTGGCCAGCGATCTTTGCGTGTTCCGGCATCATGGTATCAGAAAAAGGGCGACGATAACCGGTCAGAAGTTTTTATTCATCACGGAATACCTCCCGATGGTTTAAGAGATGATGATGGCGCACCTGTTCAGGGGAAGCAACGCAGAGACGGATTCATCGTGAAGCAGGATGAAATGACGGTGGTTACCGTGAAAGTGGAGAAGAGTTTTGCAATCAAATCGGCATATGACCGGAAAACAAGGCGTTCAGCGGACCGGAAAATGTATGGTTATCAGTCGCTCATGGCGCGCACGGAGTGTTGTTTTGAGGTTGAACTGGACGATGAAGCGCTGCTGTTCAAAGGCAGCTTAATACAGGCTTTGACTGGGAAGAAGCGGGTCGGGCGTTCAAGCACCGCCCAATATGGTTTGGTTGAGATAGAGACGATAGAAGAGCATGTATTGAGTAAGAGCTTCGAATCTGAACCGGCTTTGAAAGTCAGGATGAGTGGTCAGGATGCAGAGAAGGAACTTGAAGGCGACGCTATCTTTCTTTATGCAAAAAGCCGCCTGATCTTCTTCGACGATAACGGACAGCCAACATTCGCCCCGACCATCGATCAACTTGGATTAGAAGGCGGGGAGATCGACTGGAGCAAAAGTCAGATTCGCACCTTCCGTTATGCCCCATATAATAATTATCGAAAGACGCGCGATGCAGATCGTTGCGGCATAGAAAAAGGCAGCGTGTTTTGTATCACCAAGGCTGCATTCACCGACATCAACAAGGCCAGGATTGAACGAGGCGTCGGAGCGTATCTCAATGAAGGATTTGGGAAAATGATGATCAACCCTGAGTTTTTGGCCTATGAAGGAGAAAGAGGAAGATGCCGTTTTCACATTGGTGAGGAGTGGAATGGGATTCCGGATGGTAACCCGGAGAAAAACGCAAAAGCGTTGCCAGGTGATGGGCTTGTCTTGAATTATCTAAAAAAACAAAGGGACAGGCGAAATGCGCAGGTAAGTATTTACGAGCAGGTGAATCGCTTTGTGAATGATCATCGGGGTAGATCGTTTGTTGGGAATGAATCTTTTGCCTCCCAATGGGGAAGAATCAGGACCATTGCGATGCAGGTGAGTGATAAGGCTCGGATGGAAGAGAAACTTTTTAAGGAACCCAAGGGGTACCTTGTTCATGGAGTGGCGAAAGATCGATGGGAGGGTAGTAAGTTAAAGTGGCTGAAAGATTTCGTACACGGACTACCCCAAGAAACTGCTTTGGAAACGGTTGTTAACCTGGCTGCTGAAATGGCCAAAAAATGCAGAAAGGAGAAAAAGTGATGAGCTACACGTATCGACATTTAGCCCGGGTGACTATTGAAGCCGTTACGCCAATTGCCGTTGGCAGCGGGCAGGAGAGTGTTCTGACAGACCGTTTGGTTGTTAAAGATGTCAACGGTCTGCCATATCTTCCGGGAACGTCTCTGGCAGGCATTTTAAGGCAGGCGTTAACCACGCCAGATAATAAAGCTTCAATTGGCGATTTTTTTGGGTTCGTCGGCGAAGGTTCCCGTTTTCTCATTTCGTCAGCCCACCTGGTGGGCACGAATAGTCAGGTGGTTGACGGACTATGGCGCGAATTTCCTGATGATACTTTTTTGAACCGTTTTTATCATTTGCCTATCCGGCAGCATGTTCGCTTATCTCATAAAGGGGCTTCAGAGGAAGGCGGAAAGTTTGATGAAGAGGTGGTGTTTAAAGGAACCCGGTTTTGTTTTGAGTTGGAGCTGGTCAGTGAAAGGGCAGATGAGCCGGTTTGGAGAGACGTCATCGGACAGCTTTATCGGCCCGACTTTCGAGTTGGAGGCGGCACACGAAAGGGCTTTGGAGAAATAAAGGTTATTGAATGCAAAACAGAAACGATTGATTTGGCAGTAAACCTGGACCGTTATCTCGAAAAGACGTCTTCCCTGGCCGATGAAGACGGCTGGTGGAACCCGGTGCCCGACGATCGGCCCGGCAAAGAATTGGAATCAGGATGGATTGCCTATGAGGTTACGCTTGAGCCTCAGGATTTCTTCCTGTTTGGATCTGGCTTTGGAACTGAAGATGCCGATATGGGTTTTGTGACGGAACCCGTGATTGAGTGGGAAGGGTACCAACCGAGGTTTTCTGAAAGTAAAGTGCTGATTCCGGCGGCTTCGGTTAAAGGAGCCATCGCCCACCGGGTCGCATTTCATTTTAACAAAGACAATCAGATTTATGCCGATACCTTGAAATCGACGACTATCACGAACCTGTTGAAAAAGGGATATCAGATACCAAGTGATTGTGAAAGTTTTAGCAACAAAGAGCCGGATGACTGCTTCAAAATGATCACGGATGGGAACCCTGCGGTTCGGAAGATATTCGGGTATGTTGCGAATGAAGACGGACAGCGGGGAAATGTGATCTTTTCAGATATTTTCCTGGAGCAGCTCGCAGAAAGGAAGCTCTTGAATCATGTGGCCATTGACCGGTTTACCGGCGGCGCGATCGATGGCGCTCTTTTCCACGAAGAGGTCGCTCAGGCAAAAGAACAATTCAAATTGAAGATTTTTCTAAATATGAAAGAGATACAGCAAGCGGATTACATCAACGCATTTGAGAAATCTCTTGATGATCTTTGTTCCGGGAGGTTGCCGTTAGGCGGTGGTACCATGCGTGGACACGGTTGTTTTAAAGGGAGTTTTATCAAGAAAAGTCGTTCGGATGAAAAGTGAACGCAGCGCGTTCACTTTTGAGCTGGCCTCACTACCATTTTTGCATCCCGGTACCAATTGGTCATTCCTACCAAAGAAGTATTGGCAAAAGTGGTCGATGATGAAATATAGCACATTAAAAATGAGAATCTGTTAATGGGGAAAATCATATCCTATGGAAACCAAAAATAAATTGAAAAGCATACCGGTCTCTAACACTTATGAAGGCTATTTGTGGTGGAGCGACCGGCAAAGCCCCGAGGTTTATCAGAATCAGATATTACCGGGTTGGCCATCAGAAACAGCTAACCCGTTTATTGTGGAGGGTCAGCTCTGGGATCAGGAACGTCAACAGTCGTATTCAATCCGGTTTGTTGATGGGGAGTATTTCGTGAATTCGTTTAACCTGAAGGATTTGAAGGAGAGAGAATATATTCCGAAAGAATACCTTCCCAACCGTTTTCCGAAGGAAATCAGGAAGCTTTGTTTTCGGGAATATTGGTACTCTGAGCCCGATGAATTTTGCGAAGGGATGGAAGTATTAAAGCCATCCATGATTGTTTTTACCGGATTTAATGATCAGGAGGAGTAAAACCATGACACAATACATTAAAGCACCCTTCAATTTTGTTCCGCTCAACGACAAAGTGTTTTATCCCCGATGGGCCAATGAAGTATCGCATGACATCCCTTTTTCCGACGGCGAAAGTGGCGAAATTGAGCTTGAATTGACAGCCATGACACCTGTATTTGTCCGTAACGGGCACACTCGTGACGATGCCAATGCAAAAAATGCAAATTACACCTCATTCAGCAAAGAAGAATCAGTCACCTATTTTATTCCAGCCACTTCCGTAAAAGGCATGATCCGAAATGTATTGGAGATCATCAGCTTTGGGAAGATGAAGGTAGATAAGAACATGAAATTTGCGCAGCGGGATTGGGAGAACCCTGATTTATATGACTTAAAGGCTCCTGCAACTCAGACAAAAATACGCTGCGGTTGGTTGAAGATAGACGATTCCGGGGACGGCAAAATCATTGATTGTGGCTTGCCCATGAGAATAAATCATTTGAGGATTGACGAATTCTTCAAATCAAGAGAAATAGATCTTTCTTTTGAGGATCATTTTTCCGAAGAATCTGGGAAAATTGATTTGAATAAAGCTCAGAAGATTGGCGACGTAGCGTACGACCCTAAAGATGCGGCTTACAAATATGCCTTACTGAATGATAGCAATTACAAAAAGCTTTCAGGGTTGCACTTTGTTGTTGATGAAGAATACAACTGCGAAACCACTGCAAGCGAATTCGGTTTTGTGGGACGCCGGTATAAAGTGAGTGATGCACCCGGAGAGGTAAAAGGAACAATTGTTTTTACAGGTCAACCCGATAAGTGGAAAAAGGGGAAAAGAGGGACATCGGCAGGCAAATTTTATGAGTTTATTTTTCCGGAGGGAACAGAAAGGGAAGACTATAAAATAAGCAAAGAAACACTCGATCAATTTAAGGTTATTTACAAGGATTCAATGACCTGGAAATTTTTTAGGTTCAAAAATAGAATTCCTGTTTTTTTTCGGCTTGAGAAGGAAAAGGAAAAGGGAAAAGAGAAGATTAAGGATTTCGGGTTAGCTCTTTTGTATCGGATACCATATAAAAACAGTGTCGATGATGTTTTGAGAAGGAATCAGAATCTTAATGAACAATATGGCAAGCACGACATGTCGGAATGTATATTCGGTTATGCAAACAATCCTGAGGCTTTAAAATCCAGAGTGCAGGTTTCACACTTTAAAGTGCTTGACAGCCCTGTTGTTATGAAGGAAGTCAAAACCACTTTGGCTTCTCCGAAAGCGTCATTTTACCCAATCTATCTTAGGCAAAAAGGGGTAAACGGGAAGGTCGGCAAATATCAAAAGCAAATTAGTAAGAAAAAGACGATAACCCTGCCCGATTATATCCATTATAGTTCTGATGACGCAGAATTATCAGGATGGAAAAGGTATCCGGTTAGAGATAAAGAAGATCCAACGCATCCGGTGAATGAGAGTCTTTCTACAAAGTTTTGCCCTCTTCCATCAATGACAAAGTTTAAAGGCACCATAAGATTTCATAATCTCAGGCCTGTTGAACTTGGAGCGCTTCTGTCAGCAATAACTTTCCACGGTAATCAGGATATTGTCTTTCACAGTTTAGGAGCGGGTAAGCCACTTGGATACGGCAAGATGAAAATAGAGAACATGAAGGTGACTGTTGGCGGTGGCGAAAGGAACATTGAACCATACCTGATTGATTTTGAGGAAAATTTGGATAAAGAGCTCAATGAAAGCTGGGCTGAAACAAGTCAAATAAGAGAACTGTTTTCGATGGCTGCAGGAACCATGGATTCTACCCAATTTGATTACATGCAGATGGATAACGATAAGAAAAAAAACGAATTTCAGAAAGCGAAATCCGAAGCAGAGTATTTGCAGAGATTCAGCGAATTGACGAAGAAGCCATTTATCGTTCACTCCCTTTTTGCTCCAGTAAAGTCAGACCGTGAACGAGAAACAAAAGAACGTGTGAAAAATAGCATTCATGAGATTATTAGCAATGAGATTGAAAGAATTACAGAGACCTATTTCGAAAGCGGAGTAAGAAGGGAATTGCTTGAAGAAAGTCTTAGAGAAGAAGTTAATTTGTTATTCAATAACATAGACCAGTCATCAATCGCAGATCTTTCAGTGCAATTCTCAGTTAACTCAGGTGAAGTCAATGAAGATGTAAGAAGATTGATAGAAAAGGCGAGATGTATTGCAGAAAGGGAACATATCGCTATGAAAGCACTACTTGACCTTGAAGCGAAACGGCAGAAGGAAAAGGAAGAAGGTGTTGCCCCGATTCTTAAGCGTGTCAAGAATTTTGACCAGGCAATCGCTCAAATCAGTGATTGGATAAGAAAAACAAAGGCTGAAAGCATTCCGGAAAGTCAACGTTCCCTACTCCAGGAAGCATTAAGAAATTTTTATGAGAACTCGAATCCTCGGGGAAGACGAATGATGGCAAACCCTTCTCCGTGGAAGAAGATTGCCGGATGGGTAGGTGAAAGCGTGGCCAAAGAGTGGTACAACCAAATTATAGGATGATTTTTCATCTTTACGAATGTTTCAGATTAAGAACATGCTCATCAATTTATCCAATCATCCGTCCGCTAACTGGTCGCAAGAGCAGTTAGATGCTGCCGGCAAATATGGCAAGATAGTCGATTTGCCTTTTCCGAATATTGATCCGGGAGCCGAAACGGAAGAAATAGTCTCGCTCGCAAAAGAATATGTGCAGCGGATTAAAAAGCTTGTTTGTGAGAATTTTTTGCCTGCTGTACACATCATGGGGGAACTGACGTTTTGTTTTGCCCTTGTTTCTTTTTTGCATGAGGAAGGCGTTACTTGCTTAGCATCCACGACTACCCGACAGACGGCAGATTTCCCGGATGGCACCAAAACGAGTCGTTTCGAATTTGTCCGGTTCCGGGAATATCGCACTGAAAAGGGGATATACAAGGGGAAAACCAATACACAAAGCAAATGAAACGCATTTTAATCAGTATTATATCTGACCAAACAATTCCCAACTTACTTCTCATTCAGGAATTGAAAGAGGAATACGACTGTCAGGTTTTTATATCTACTCCCAAGATGGAGCAAGATGGCAAGAGTAACTGGATAGAGAAAGCTGCAGGAATTGAACCGGGATATGTTCCGCGGATTGTTGTCGACGAAAATAAATGGGCTGACATTTCCCAAAAACTTTCGAATTACCCATGGCCGAAAGATTCTACTTTTATAGTTAACCTTACCGGAGGTACCAAAGTGATGACGCTTGCCGTTTATGGATATTTTGCGCTACCCGGGAATAGGATTACCTACATACCCATTGGGCGCAATCAACTAGAAGAGCTTTATCCTGATTCTTCAGTATCTGCCATTCCGATTAATTATAGATTAAAACTGGCTGAATATTTGTTGGCTCATGGAATTATTTTTACAAAAAAAGACAAGTCGGTAAAGTCATTTAATGAGCTTCAGCATATCTACAAGAGTTTCAGAAACCTGAATTACGACGTCAGTCGATTGAATGGAGATTATCCCAACGGATGGAAAAACTATTATACGGGTACCTGGTTTGAAGAATATCTTTATTATACGATAAAACGCGACCTTCAATTGGATGATGATGCGATATTCATGAGTGTTTCGCTTAAGCATTTCAATCAGGGGAACCCTTCCGGAACAGATAAGGAATTGGATATCGTCTTCACTCAGGCTAACGAACTGTATTTTGTTGAAGCAAAAGTGTCTTTAGGGAACAGTTTAAAAACCAAAGATATCCTTGATAAAACTATGTTTAAGTTAAGTGCCGTCAACAGACACTTTGGTCTAAGATCACATGCTCACATCATTACTTTGGCAGATATAAGCGGTGGTACTGGAATAATTTTGTCCAATTTACATCGAAAGGCAAAAGTGCTGGATATTACCGCAGTTCTCGATCGCAACAATTTGGTTCGAGAAGATTTCTCTTTTAGCAAGCTAATTACCTAACCACGAAAAATGATCTAAAAAAGAATAACCATGGCCAGAAAGATTTTTATGTCTGTATTAGGAACCAGCCTCTACGAAGAATGTAAATATTTTTTGAAGGATGATAGGGCAAATTATGTGGAGACCCGTTTTGTGCAAGAGGCTTCAATTCGGTTACTATGTAAAGAATGGAACGACAAAGATCAGATTGTCATTTTTACAACTGAGAAGGCTTTTAAGGATAATTATTCAAAAATGATAACTGAACGAGTGGACATGAAAGCAAAGGAAAAGATTCCCTATTCAGGCCTGGAAAAAGTTCTGGAAGGCTTGACGTTGAAAATTCCTTTCAAAAGCCAGGCGATAAAAGAGGGCAACTCGGAAAAAGAGATCTGGTCTATTTTTGAGACAATGTATGCTGAGTTGAAGGAGAATGATGAGATCTATTTTGATATCACCCATTCATTTAGGTATCTGCCAATGCTGCTACTAATCCTATTAAGTTATTCAGAACTTTTGAAGAAAACCAAAATTAAAACCGTTACATACGGAAATTATGAGGCTGCAAAAAAAAATGATGGATTTGCTCCGATCATGGATCTTTTGCCATTGGTTCTACTAAAAGACTGGTCTCTTGCTGTAAACAATTTTGAAACTTTTGGGGAGGTTGGTATGATCAGCACATTGTGCCGGGAATCTCTTCGGCCCGTTTTAAGAAAAGCCCAAGGGAAAGATGCTGTTGCAAAAGCTATTGATAGTTTCAGTAAAGATTTACCTAAGTTTGTAAAAAATATCCAGACGTGTAGAGGAAAAGAGATTATTGGAGGCGAACTACCAAAGTCATTAATGAGAAGGATTGAAAATATACAGGAAACCTCCCTTTCTCCGCTTAATCCGATATTTTCTCGTCTAAAATTGGTAATCGAGAGATACAGTGATACAAATAACGTTAAAAATGGGTTGGCTGCTGTTGACTGGTGTATTCAGAATGGTTTGCTACAACAAGGATTTACACTTTTACAGGAGACAATTATCTCAATGGTATGTGATTCAGAAGAACTTGATTTTACGGATAGGGAAAATCGGGAGATTGTCTCACAAGCTTTTACAATCAAGATGAAAGGACTAACAGAATTGGAGTGGGAGGGTGAATGTCGCAAGGAAGAAAACAAAAGTGCAATGTTTAAACTATTAAATAACGATTTGCTCTGCATCTGTGTTAAAGAGTTCTATGGGCTTACGCAACAGAGAAACGATATTAATCATGCCGGGATGCTGAATAGCAGCAGCAGTGCAGAAAAATTTGAAACAAACCTGAAAGATTTGTATTGTAAAATTTTAACCAAAACGATCAACTTATAAGTTTGATCCCATGATGTCCATCACCGATTATTTTCCATATGAGCCCACTACAGGACAATGGATGGCCGTAAAGATGTTAGAGGCTTTTTTCGAGAATCAGGATCGTGTTTTTGTTCTTCAGGGATACGCCGGCACAGGAAAGACCTCCTTGCTGAAAGCAGTACTCGATTATCTCGATAAAACCAGGTTCAAATACAATTTGATGGCATCGACAGGAAGAGCCGCGCGTGTGTTGGCAATAAAAACAGGGCGATCTGCGACGACCATTCATGCTGCCATTTATCAGGTTGACGAGCGGCACACTATACTTGATGAAAAAAGTAAAACCATCGCGTTTAAACTGCGATCCAATACAGATCCGGAAAAGACAATTTATTTTGTCGATGAATCTTCTATGATTTCAGATAAATCGGAGACCAATTCGGAGCTTTTATTCGATGATGGCCGTTTTCTCGATCATATTTTCAGATACGCAGGGAAAAGGAAGGTTATTTTCATCGGTGATACCGCGCAGCTTCCCCCGGTAAACTGTAATTTTTCGCCGGCACTTGATACGGGGTACCTGCTCACAAACTATAGGTTGAATGCAACAGGTATTTGCTTAACTGAAGTGAAACGCCAGGAAGATGATTGTGGGATTATTCATAATGCGACTTTATTACGTGAGAAGCTTTTCTCCGGGCGGATCCCTCCATTAAGCATAGATGCAGGCAGTTGGTCAGACCACCGTGTATCTCCTAATATCTGGGTAGCTTTAAGCCAGTACACGCGTCTTATTGCCAAAGACGGTTTTGAACATGCGATTTTCCTTAGTTATTCGAATAAGGCGGTGCATTACCTGAACTGCGAAATCAGGAAGAATTTATACAAAAGGCCTGATCCACCGTTACAGGAGAACGAATGGCTGATGGTGGTACACAATAACTCAAAAACGGGATACAGTAACGGGCAGCACATCTGGCTTCGGTCATTCTCTGATCATGGAGAGAAGGTTGGTAACCTTCGGCTTATCGACGCCGTGGTTGAAGATCCTGAAACGAAAAAACAAAAAAAGGTAAAGTTAATCTATGATCTTATTTTCAGAGCGGAACCACGCTTGACGCTGGAGGAAGAAAGAGCTTTTTCAATTGATTTCGCTATCAGGATGAGAAAGAATAATACCAGGCCCGCTACCATGGACTATCTGTTTCACCTTATGTATGACGAACGGCTCAATGCGCTTTGGGTTAAATTTGGGTATGCCGTGACCTGCCACAAAGCTCAGGGAGGTGAATGGGATCAGGTTTTCCTCAATATTGAGCCTGTACTGGAAAGATTGCCTGTTGAAACCCAGTATCGATGGTTTTACACGGCAATTACACGTGCAACGAAAAGTCTCACTTTGCCAAAACACGCAATGCTATACTGATGGATCTTATTTTAAATACCTACGGGACAAGCCTTACGAAAGACAATGACACTTTTGTGGTCATTCATCAGGATGGTAAACAACGGATTCATCCTGACGGGCTGAAAAGCATTTGTATCAGCCGTGGCGCCCAAATCACCAGTGATGCGGCAATCATGGCCATAGAACATGAAATTGAAGTTTTGTTTGTTGACAAATCCGGAAAACCCGTGGGGAGATTGTGGAGTCACAAGTATGGGTCGGTTTCCACAATCCGCAAGGGACAACTGGAATTTACTTTCTCAAAAAACGCTGTAAAATGGATTTGCGAGCTGATTACCCAGAAGCTTGAAAATCAACAGGCCTTGCTGTTGTCATTGAATGCATTGGATAGTCTTTCTGAACAACGGGTGAAGAATGCAGTTAACCGGATTGAGGATTACCGTAAAAAGATCAGTTCACTTGTTGGAGAGGTCGTTCCCGACATTGCTGCTTCGCTTAGAGGTTGGGAAGGAGCTGCTTCGAGAACCTATTTTGAATGCATCAATTTCTTTCTTCCTGAAAATTACAGGATGGCTGGGAGGCAGCAACATCCGGCAGAAGACATTACGAATTGTTTACTAAATTATGCCTATGGTATTTTGTATGGAAAAATTGAAGGGGCATTGATTAAGGCAGGGATTGACCCTTATGTCGGCGTTTTTCATCGTGACGATTACAATCGCCCGGTGTTGGTTTTTGATATTATTGAGAAATACCGGGTGTGGGCTGATTACGTGGTGTTTTCATTAGCTACGCAGGAAGCCATCAACAGTGACTGTTATAGCCAACGCGAAGACGGGTCCTTTTGGCTTGAGGCCCTCGGTAAAAGAATTTTGATTCAGTCATTGAATGATTACCTGGATGAAGTTGTCACGATTAAGGGAAATCCGCGTTCGCGGGAGACACAAATATTGCATTATGCCCAGGAACTGGCTCAGACATTTAAAAAATTTGTATAAAACAATCCGGTTATGTTACAGGCAGGAAAGTTGATCACTCAGATAAACGACCCATTGATCAAGGTGCAACCTGAATATCTTTATCATGCTGTCAAAAAGCCTAAGCCGGAGATAGAGGTAATGATCCGACAGTTGCGGTTGGTTAGGACGATCGACGAAAATCGCTACCGGAATCTGAAAAAGCAATTGCCGTATGTAACTTGTGGAATTTTCAATCCACCTTTTCGAAAAACAGAAAATTTCGGTTGGATTAATCATTTCATTGTTGATATCGATCACATCACTGAAAAACAGTTGAACTCCGACACTTTGCGCAGCAAGCTGGTTGCTGATCCGAGGGTTAAGTTGTTGTTTTGTTCGCCGGGGGAAGATGGACTGAAAGTCGTGTTCCAGTTGGCAGAGAAGTGTTTTGATGCGGGGCAGTATTCTCTGTTTTACAAGCTCTTTGTAAAAAGCCTGTCAACACAGTACCAGATCGAACAGGTCATCGATCAAAGAACCAGCGATGTCACACGGGCTTGTTTTGTTAGTTTGGATCCGGATGCCTACTACAATCCAACCCCCAACCCGGTTCAAATAGCTACGTTCATAGACCTGGGAAATCCTTATGAGATGGCAGCGTTAAAACGCGGAATTCAGAAAGAGGAAAAGGAAGCTTCAAGCCGGACGGAACAGGTGATCGAAAAGGTGAAAGATCCGGACGATGATATAATGGCCGCGATTAAAGCAAGGCTTAATCCGGGGAAGAAGCTTGTTCGGGAAAAACAAATCTATGTACCGGAAGAGATGCAGAATATTGTCAACAAGGTAATGGAGCACATAAAAACGTATGAAATTGAGACCAGGGAAATTATTGATATCCATTACGGAAAGAAATTCAGATTCAGGTTACACATGAAGGAGGCCGAAATCAATTTGTTTTACGGGAAACGTGGTTTTTCCATTGTTCAGTCTCCCAGATGTGGGACAAATCCGGAACTGAACGAGTTGTGCGCAAGAATATTAGGAGAGTTGCTGCTTTAGTTTTAATGCTGACGGACAAAATGGCGAAACAGAAAAAACAACCGTTGAGCTTTGTAGACAAAATGCGTAAGCTACATAAGGCGGGTCTGGAAGGCTCGGCTCCGCCAAACCGATCTGTCAGCATAGATGATGGCTTAACTACTGTCACAGAACGGGTCGAACGATTGATTGGTGTTTTGAAAAGAAATCAGCAAAAAAAGAATGAGATGATATATTTTGTCATGTACGATATTGAAAGCACAAAAGTCCGGACTCAAATCGCCAAGTATTTAATTAAGAAAGGCTGTACCCGGGTGCAAAGATCAGTTTTTATTGCCAGTACTGATCGCGGTATCTTTGACCAGATACAGGGAGACTTAAAAGAGGTTCAGGAGTGCTATGAAAACAAAGACAGCATTTTGCTAATTCCGGTGTCAACGGATGAAATTCGGGCGATGAAGTTAATTGGGCAAAACGTCGATTTTGATTTAGCTCTGAAGAACCGGAATACGTTGTTTTTCTGAATAATGGGTGGCGACAGACAACGCTTGAAATAAGTTCTTTGACGTATTGTTTTTTTGGAAAGAGAAAAATGTTTATATTGAAAGAAAATTAGCGTAACTTTGCAGCCTCAAAAAATGACGAAATTTTTTATATTTCATGCCGCGGAACAAGCAGAGATTGCTTCTTTCGACGTTGATATACAGAAGAATAAAAAAATTGCTATCAGAGAGTATGTTCCACCAAGAGAAGGATTAAGACACTTTTTCAGACGGATCATAGCAGGGATTAAATATCAGAGAGTATGTTCCACCAAGAGAAGGATTAAGACCGTGTGTTTATATCTGCCTTTAGATATCCCTGAAAATCACATCAGAGAGTATGTTCCACCAAGAGAAGGATTAAGACTCATACTCATTTGCTTCAATCGTTTCAGTAATAGCATCAGAGAGTATGTTCCACCAAGAGAAGGATTAAGACATAGATATTAATCTTTGAAAAAATTTCTGTTAGGGTGTATCAGAGAGTATGTTCCACCAAGAGAAGGATTAAGACTGTATTTATCCGTGTCAATAATAATTTTCATAATAGTTATCAGAGAGTATGTTCCACCAAGAGAAGGATTAAGACTTACTCTCTTCGAGCGTTAACGGTTCGTAATTGTAAGAATCAGAGAGTATGTTCCACCAAGAGAAGGATTAAGACAGCGTCAAATTCATCCTCTTTATCCTCATTGACTTTATCAGAGAGTATGTTCCACCAAGAGAAGGATTAAGACTCGGAATGCTCTCTTTTGTCATTGATCTATTAAGACCGTTATCAGAGAGTATGTTCCACCAAGAGAAGGATTAAGACATCTATACCGAAATACAAATAATATGCAGGAGTTTTGATCAGAGAGTATGTTCCACCAAGAGAAGGATTAAGACAAAATTATAATTTCTATTTTCGATAAAGAGGGAAATATCAGAGAGTATGTTCCACCAAGAGAAGGATTAAGACCTAAACATATTGCAATAATGCAACACAAAATAAAATTAATCAGAGA